>NZ_JBEOZU010000005.1:0-195258 GCF_040298185.1 Streptomyces sp. NPDC001634
GCCCTGCGCGGGCCGCGCGGCGTCCGGAGCGGCCGGGCCCGCGCCTGCCGCGTACTGCTGGGCCTGCGGGCCTCGGGTGTCCGTCACAGTTCCCCCCTGGGGTCCGTGCGAGTCGGCTGAGTGCGAGTCCGTTGCGGGGGACTTGATCGCCTTCAGGTTCGTTGTGTGCGAGTCCGTCGCCCGCGCGGCGGAGCCACGGCCGCCGCCGTCCGATTCCGTACCGGTCGATCCGGCGCCCGTGGCTCCGCTCACGCTGACTCACTCCTCGTGCTACTCGGCCGAGGGCCCCTCACCCTCGTCCGTGCCGGTGGTCAGGGCGTCCTCGGCGGTCTCGTCCACGGCCTCGTCGCCGTCGACTTCCTCCGCCTCGCGCCCCGCCTCGGCGTTACGAGCGATACCGACCACGGCATCGCGCTTGCCCAGGTTGATCAGTTGGACGCCCATGGTGTCACGGCCCGTCTCCCTGACCTCATTGACTCGCGTACGAATCACACCGCCGGACAGCGTGATGGCGAGGATCTCGTCGCTCTCCTCGACCACCAGCGCGCCGACGAGCGAGCCGCGGTCCTCAACGATCTTGGCGGCCTTGATACCGAGGCCACCGCGACCCTGGACGCGGTACTCGTCAACGGCGGTCCGCTTCGCGTACCCACCGTCTGTGGCAGTGAACACGAACGTACCGGGTCGAACAACATTCATCGACAGGAGTTCATCGCCTTCACGGAAACTCATGCCCTTGACACCCGAGGTGGCGCGGCCCATCGGGCGCAGCGACTCGTCGGTTGCGGTGAACCGGATCGATTGAGCCTTCTTGCTGATCAGAAGCAGATCGTCCTCGGCCGAGACCAGTTCTGCCCCGATCAGTTCGTCGTCGGAACCGTCCTCCGTCTCACGGAGATTGATCGCGATGACACCGCCGGAACGCGGCGAATCGTAATCCTTCAGAGGCGTCTTCTTGACCAGACCGCCCTTGGTGGCGAGCACCAGGTACGGCGCGGCTTCATAGTCGCGGATCGCGAGGATCTCGGCGATCGCCTCGTCCGGCTGGAAGGCGAGCAGGTTCGCGACGTGCTGGCCGCGCGCGTCCCGGCCGGCGTCGGGCAGCTCGTAGGCCTTCGCACGGTAGACGCGGCCCTTGTTCGTGAAGAACAGCAGCCAGTGGTGCGTGGTGGACACGAAGAAGTGGTCGACGATGTCGTCTTCCTTGAGCTTCGTGCCGCGCACGCCCTTGCCGCCGCGCTTCTGCGAGCGGTAGTCGTCCGTCTTGGTGCGCTTGACGTAGCCGCCGCGGGTGATGGTGACGACGATGTCCTCTTCGGCGATCAGGTCCTCGATGGACATGTCGCCGTCGAAGGGCACCAGTTTGGAGCGACGGTCGTCGCCGTACTTCTCGACGATCGCTGCGAGCTCCTCGCTGATGATGCCGCGCTGGCGCACCGGCGAGGCGAGGATCGCGTTGTACTCGGTGATCTTCGCCTGGAGTTCGTCGTGCTCCTGGACGATCTTCTGGCGCTCCAGGGCGGCGAGTCGCCGCAGCTGCATCTCGAGGATGGCGTTCGCCTGGATCTCGTCGATCTCCAGGAGCCTCATCAGGCCGTCGCGCGCGATCTCGACGGTGTCGCTGCGCCGGATCAGCGCGATGACCTCGTCGATCGCGTCCAGGGCCTTCAGGAGGCCGCGCAGGATGTGCGCGCGCTCCTCGGCCTTGCGCAGCCGGAAGCGCGTACGGCGGACGACGACCTCGATCTGGTGCGTCACCCAGTGGCGGATGAACGCGTCCAGGGAGAGGGTGCGCGGCACACCGTCGACGAGCGCCAGCATGTTGGCGCCGAAGTTCGTCTGCAGGTCGGTGTGCTTGTAGAGGTTGTTCAGGACGACCTTGGCGACGGCGTCCCGCTTGAGCACGATGACCAGACGCTGGCCCGTACGGGACGACGTCTCGTCGCGGACGTCGGCGATACCGCCGACCTTGCCGTCCTTGACCAGGTCGGCGATCTTCTGCGCGAGGTTGTCGGGGTTGACCTGGTACGGCAGCTCCGTGACCACCAGGCACTGGCGGTTCTGGATCTCCTCGACCTCGACGACCGCGCGCATGGTGATCGAGCCACGGCCGGTGCGGTACGCCTCCTCGATGCCCTTGCGGCCCACCACCAGGGCGCCGGTCGGGAAGTCGGGGCCCTTGATGCGCTCGATCAGCGCGTCGAGCAGCTCCTCGTGACTCGCCTCCGGGTTCTCCAGGTACCACTGGGCGCCCGCGGCGACCTCGCGGAGGTTGTGCGGCGGGATGTTGGTCGCCATGCCGACCGCGATACCGGCGGAGCCGTTGATCAGCAGGTTCGGGAACCGGGACGGCAGCACCGTCGGCTCCTGGGAGCGGCCGTCGTAGTTGTCCGTGAAGTCGACGGTCTCCTCGTCGATGTCGCGGACCATCTCCATGGACAGCGGGGCCATCTTGCACTCGGTGTAGCGCATGGCGGCCGCGGGGTCGTTGCCCGGAGAGCCGAAGTTGCCGTTGGAGTCCACCAGCGGCATCCGCATCGACCACGGCTGCGCGAGGCGGACCAGCGCGTCGTAGATCGAGGAGTCGCCGTGCGGGTGGTAGTTGCCCATGACGTCGCCGACGACGCGGGCGCACTTGTAGAAACCCTTCTCGGGCCGGTAGCCGCCGTCGTACATCGCGTACAGGACGCGGCGGTGCACGGGCTTGAGACCGTCCCGTACGTCGGGCAGCGCACGCGACACGATGACGGACATCGCGTAGTCGAGGTACGAGCGCTGCATCTCCGTCTCGAGCCCGACGGGCTCGATACGCAGGGTGGTCTCGCCCTCTTCAGGAGTCACGGGAGTGTTCTCGTCGGCCATTGCTGGTGAAGATCCTTCCTGGTGCGGTCAGCTGACCGACTCAGATGTCGAGGAAGCGGACGTCCTTGGCGTTGCGCTGGATGAACGCACGCCGTGCCTCGACGTCCTCGCCCATGAGGACCGAGAAGAGGTCGTCGGCCTGGGCGGCGTCGTCGAGCGTGACCTGGCCGAGGACGCGGTGGTCGACGTCCATGGTCGTGACGCGCAGCTCCTCGGCGTTCATCTCGCCGAGGCCCTTGAAGCGCTGGACCGAGTCGTCCTTGATCCGCTTGCCGTTGCGGCGGCCCAGCTCGATCAGTGCGTCGCGCTCGCGGTCCGAGTACGCGTACTCGAAGTCGTCCCTGCCCCACTTGATCTTGTACAGCGGCGGGCGGGAGAGGAACACGTGTCCGGCCTCGACCAGCGGCCGCATGAAGCGGAACAGGAAGGTCAGCAGCAGGGTGTTGATGTGCTGGCCGTCGACGTCGGCGTCCGCCATCAGGATGATCTTGTGGTAGCGGAGCCTGGAGATGTCGAAGTCCTCGTGCACACCGGTGCCGAAGGCCGAGATCAGCGCCTGGATCTCCTGGTTCTGCAGGATCTTGTCGATCCGCGCCTTCTCGACGTTGAGGATCTTGCCTCGGATCGGGAGGATCGCCTGGTACTGCGGGTTGCGGCCGGACTTGGCCGAGCCGCCGGCGGAGTCACCCTCGACGATGAAGATCTCGCACTTGGTGGGGTCGTTCGACTGGCAGTCGGAGAGCTTGCCCGGCAGGGACGCGGTCTCCAGGAGGCCCTTGCGACGGGTGAGGTCGCGGGCCTTGCGGGCCGCCACGCGCGCGGTGGCCGCCTGGATGGCCTTGCGGACGATGTCCGCGGCCTCGTTCGGATTGCGGTCCAGCCAGTCGTTGAGGTGCTCGTAGACCGCCTTCTGGACGAAGGTCTTCGCCTCCGTGTTGCCCAGCTTGGTCTTGGTCTGGCCCTCGAACTGGGGCTCGCTCAGCTTGACCGAGATGATCGCGGTCAGGCCCTCGCGGATGTCGTCGCCGGTGAGGTTGTCGTCCTTCTCGCGCAGCAGCTTCTTGTCGCGCGCGTACTTGTTGATCAGCGAGGTCAGCGCCGCGCGGAAGCCCTCCTCGTGGGTACCGCCCTCGTGGGTGTGGATGATGTTGGCGAAGGAGTACACGCCCTCGCTGTAGCCGCTGTTCCACTGCATCGCGACCTCGAGGGACAGGCTCTTGTCCTTGTCCTCGGCATCGAGGTCGATGACGGACGGGTGCACCACGTCTCCCTTGCGGGAGTTGAGGTACTTCACGAAGTCGACGATGCCGCCCTCGTAGTGGTAGGTGACGGTCTTGACCTCGGGGGTCTCGTCCGCGCCCGCCTCGTCCGCCCCGGAGGTGGCCTTCGCAGACTCGCGCTCGTCAGTGAGTTTGATCGTCAAACCCTTGTTGAGGAACGCCATCTCCTGGAAGCGCCGCGAGAGCGTCTCGAAGGAGTACTCGGTGGTCTCGAAGATGTCCGGGTCGGCCCAGAAGGTGACCGAGGTGCCGGTCTCGCCGGTCGTCTCGTGCTGGGCGAGCGGGGCCGTCGGAACGCCCATCTTGTAGTCCTGCGTCCAGCGGTGGCCGTCGGTCTTGACCTCGACAGACACCTTGCTCGACAGGGCGTTGACAACGGAGACGCCAACGCCGTGCAGACCACCGGAGACGGCGTAGCCGCCGCCGCCGAACTTGCCGCCCGCGTGCAGCACGGTCAGCACGACCTCGACGGCCGGCTTGCCCTCGGAAGGGACGATGCCCACCGGAATGCCACGGCCGTTGTCGACGACGCGCACGCCACCATCGGCCAGGATCGTCACGTCGATGGTGTCCGCGTGGCCGGCCAGCGCCTCGTCGACGGAGTTGTCGACGACCTCGTACACGAGGTGGTGAAGGCCGCGCTCACCGGTCGAGCCGATGTACATGCCGGGTCGCTTGCGGACCGCGTCCAGACCCTCGAGGACGGTGATGGCGCTGGCGTCGTACGAGGCGGTGACCTCGCCGTTCGAGGTGATCGCCTCGTCGTTCACGTCGGCGTCGGTGGACGGGATGTTCTCGTTGGGGTTGCCGGAATCGGCCACGAAGCGCCCTTTCTGGCACAGCACAAACCAGGCTCGTCGGCGGGTTGCCGGAGCGGCTGCGGCATGTTGCGTTGGTAAGCCTTGATCAGCGTTGCTCGGTGTGTCCCACGAATGGGGCGGGATTGCGTTCCAGTCTACCGGTAGCGCCGACAGTGATGGGGGTTTGCCGGTACCTGAGTCCGCATGTGCCGCCCTGAACCGGTCTCGCCCGACTCCCCATATGCGGAGCGGGGCTCCAAGAGGCTCTGAGAGGCACTCAGCGCTTCCGGCTGTCAACCCTTTGCTACTTCGGAGTCAGGTCGGCATTCGCAACCGCGCGCGGTCATGACGAAGACACCGCCGACGCCTGCTGGCGGGCGGTCGGATGTGATGTCGGTCACCCGTAGGTGTCACCGGGCCCCGTGCTCCCGGGGGCGCGCAGGGGGCCGAAGCGCCGGACGGGGCCGCCGGGGCCAAGCACCTTGATCAGCCGGACCGTTCCGTGCCCGAGGTCCTCGTTGAGGCGCGCGACCAGTTGCGGGGCCAGCAGCCGCAGCTGGGTCGCCCACGCCGTGGAGTCGCAGGTCACGGTCAGGACGCGTTCGTCCTCGTCGTACCGCTGCGGGACGCAGTGCTTGGCGAGGTCCTCGCCCACGATCTGCGGCCAGCGGCCCATCACACCGCCCACTGCGGCCGGGGTCTCCCAGCCGCGCTCGGTGATCAGCCGGTTGATGGCCGCGCCGAGCGCCATGGGATCGCGGCCGTCGGCGCGTGCGCCGGAGCGCAGTCCGCCGCGCCGCGCCTGCTTCTTCTGCTGCGCCGCGTCCCCACGCGCGCGTGCCTGTTCCTTGGCGGCCCGCAGCGCCACACGCGCGAGGTCCACGCCCGACAGCTCGGGTGCCTTCTTCGGTGCGGGTTCGTCGGTGCTCATGCGCGCTCCACGGTGCCGTCGGACACGGTGTACCGCGTCCCGGTCAGTACATGCGGTACGTCGTCGTCGACCGCGGCGGTCACCAGGACCTGCTCCCCGGGCGAGACCAGCTCGGCCAGGCGCTCGCGGCGGCGGGTGTCCAGCTCGGCGAAGACATCGTCGAGGACGAGCACCGGCTCGTTGCCCTCCGCGCGGAGGAGGTCGTACGACGCAAGGCGCAGCGCGAGCGCGTAGGACCAGGACTCGCCGTGGGATGCGTAACCCTTGGCGGGCAGCTGACCGAGTTTGAGAAGCAGATCGTCCCGATGGGGTCCCACCAGGGTGACGCCGCGCTCGATCTCCTGCTTGCGGGCGTCGGCGAGGGCCGCCGTCAGCTGCTCGTAGAGGTCCTCGCGCGTGTGGGCCTCGCCGGGCGCGGACGGCTTGTACTCCAGGGCGACCGGGCCGCCGCCGGGTGCCAGCTGTTCATACGCCTTGTCGGCGAGCGGCTGGATCGCGGCGATCAGGTCCAGGCGCTGGACCAGCACCTCGGCGCCCGCGCGCGCGAGGTGCTGGTCCCAGACGTCGAGCGTGGACAGGTCCATGGAGCGGCCGCCATGGCGGCGGGCGAGCGCGGCCGTCTTGAGGAGGGTGTTGCGCTGCTTGAGGACCCGCTCGTAGTCGGAGCGGACGCCGGCCATGCGCGGGGAGCGGGCGGTGACCAGCTCGTCGAGAAAGCGGCGGCGTTCGCCCGGGTCGCCCTTGACCAGCGCGAGGTCCTCGGGCGCGAACAGCACCGTCCGTACGATGCCGAGCACGTCACGGGGTCTGACCTGCGAGGACCTGTTGATGCGGGCGCGGTTGGCCTTGCCGGGGTTGAGTTCCAGCTCGACGAGCTGCTGACGGTCGCCCTGCCGTACCTGCGCCCGGATGATCGCGCGGTCGGCGCCCATGCGGACGAGGGGTGCGTCCGAGGAGACGCGGTGGCTGCCGAGGGTGGCGAGATAACCGACCGCCTCGACGAGGTTCGTCTTGCCCTGGCCGTTGGGGCCGACGAAGGCCGTGACGCCCGGGTCGAGCGGAACTTCGACCCGGGCGTACGAGCGGAAGTCGGCCAGCGACAGATGCGTGACGTGCATGGTCGTTCGCCGACCTCCCCCAGGGTTGTGGGCCGCCGGGCGGCCCTGTGGATTACTTCTTCTCGACGGCGTGGCCGCCGAACTGGTTGCGCAGCGCCGCGATCATCTTCATCTGCGGCGAGTCGTCCTGACGCGAGCTGAAACGCGCGAACAGCGAGGCGGTGATCGCCGGCAGCGGCACCGCGTTGTCGATGGCCGCTTCCACCGTCCAGCGGCCCTCTCCGGAGTCGGCCGCCCAGCCGCGCAGCTTGTCCAGGTGCTCGTCCTCTTCGAGGGCGTTGACCGCGAGGTCCAGCAGCCAGGAGCGGATGACCGTGCCCTCCTGCCAGGAGCGGAAGACCTCGCGGACGTTCTCCACGGAGTGGACCTTCTCCAGCAGCTCCCAGCCCTCGGCGTAGGCCTGCATCATGGCGTACTCGATGCCGTTGTGGACCATCTTCGCGAAGTGGCCCGCGCCGACCTTGCCCGCGTGCACCGAGCCGAACTCGCCCTCGGGCTTGAGGGCGTCGAATATCGGCTGCACCTTGGCGACGTTCTCGGCGTCGCCGCCGTACATCAGCGCGTATCCGTTCTCGAGGCCCCATACGCCGCCGGAGACACCGCAGTCCACGAAGCCGATGCCCTTGGCCGCGAGCTCCTCGGCGTGCTTCTCGTCGTCCGTCCAGCGGGAGTTCCCGCCGTCCACGACGACGTCACCGGGCTCCAGGAGTTCGGCCAGCTGGTCGATCGTGGACTGGGTCGGGGCACCGGCCGGGACCATCACCCACACCACGCGCGGGCCCTCGAGCTTGCCCACAAGCTCTTCGAGGCTGTGGACATCGGCGAGATCCGGGTTGCGGTCGTATCCGATGACGGTGTGGCCTGCGCGGCGGATCCGCTCGCGCATGTTGCCGCCCATCTTGCCGAGGCCGACGAGACCGAGCTCCATCAGTTGTTCCTTAGGTTGCGACGTGGCATGAGGGCACTTTCGTACCCGCGTCCGAGCCTAAACCCGGACGCTCATGCACATCTGTGGGCATACGCGCTCAGGCGTGGGCCCCGACCTGCGGCTCCGTCCGACGGGCTGCCGGTGTTCCACAAGGCCGGAGGGCGCTGTGGAACACCGTGCCTGGGCAGGATGCCCGGCGCCGGCCGCTCAGCCGCTCAGCCGCTCAGCCGCACCGGCATGATCAGGTACTTGTAGGCCTCGTCCGCCTCCGCGTCCATGGCCGGCTTGCCGCTGAGCAGCGCGGGCTTCGTGGACGTCGTGAAGGACAGCTGCGCCACCGGGGAGTCGATCGCGCTCAAGCCGTCCAGCAGGAAGGTCGGGTTGAAGGCGATGGAGATGTCGTCGCCCTCCAGGTGGGCGTCGACCCTTTCCACAGCCTGTGCATCGTCGCTGGAGCCGGCCTCCAGGATCAGCACGCCCTGCTCGAAGCTGAGCCGGACCGGGGTGTTGCGCTCGGCGACCAGGGCGACACGCTTGACGGCCTCCACGAAGGGCGCGGTCTCAAGCGTGGCGACCGAGTTGAACTCCGTCGGGAACAGCGTGCGGTACTTCGGGAGATCGCCCTCCAGCAGCCGCGTGGTCGTACGACGGCCGGCGCCCTCGAAACCGATCAGGCCCTCGCCCGCGCCCGAACCGGACAGCGCCAGGATCACGCTGTCGCCGCTGGTCAGCGCCTTGGCGGTGTCCAGGAGCGTCTTGGCGGGCACCAGCGCGACCGCGGACGCGTCCGGGTTCTCCGGCTTCCACAGGAACTCGCGGACGGCGAAGCGGTAGCGGTCGGTGGAGGCGAGCGTCACCGTGTCGCCCTCGATCTCGATGCGCACACCGGTGAGGACGGGCAGCGTGTCGTCCCGGCCCGCGGCGATGGCGACCTGGGCGGCGGCCGCGGCGAAGACCTCGCCGGGGACCGTGCCCGTCGCGTTCGGCATCTGCGGCAGCGCCGGGTACTCCTCCACAGGGAGGGTGTGGAGTGTGAACCGCGAGGAGCCGCAGACCACCGTCGCCCGTACACCGTCTGTGGAAATCTCCACCGGGCGGTTGGGGAGGGCGCGGGAGATGTCGGCCAGCAGACGGCCGGAGACGAGAACCGTGCCCTCCTCCTCGACCTCCGCCTCCACGGACACGCGCGCGGAGACCTCGTAGTCGAAGCTGGACAGGCTCAGCTGGCCGTCCTCGGCCTTCAGCAGAAGGCCGGCGAGGACAGGCGCCGGCGGACGGGCCGGGAGGCTGCGCGCCGCCCAGGCCACTGCCTCCGCGAGTACGTCGCGTTCCACCCGGATCTTCACCGTAAGCCGCCTCCTGCTGTTGCCGGCGTTCTCGCCCTGCCTGGCCTTCGTCGTCTGACTCGGTGTCGTGGGCCCCTGTGAGGGGAAGGACACCGGGGACCAGTCTGACGCACGGCGCTGACAGTAGGTGCCTCTCGGGGTCAAGTCGTGATGAGGGGCAGCCGGGAGCCGGAGAGCGAGTTGTGCACAGGACCCGCTTCGAAGCGAAATCCCAGCTCTCTCTAGTTGGGAGTAGTAGTAGGGCCTGTGGATACCGTGGATAACCGCGTTTTCCCAGGTCAGAGGCGAAATTTTGTCCACGGGCCCTGTGGGTACGGGCAGTGGACAACCAGGGGTCTCTGTGGAGAACGGAAAGTTCTGCACACCCCGTGCACAGCCTCGGGGCACTTCTCCCCAGTGCCGTCCCCAGCTTTACCCACCTTTCCCACAGGCCAACCCGACACCTTGGTGTGACGCCTTTCACTCCTGTCGGTGAGAGGGTGCGTCGCGTTGCCGAACAGTGGACAGGGATGTGGAGAAGCCGGGGATCGCTGGGGACAACCGGCCCCAGCCTGTGGGTCGTCGGTGGACAACTCGGTGCACAGCCTGTGGATCTTTGCGTCGTCCACAGTCTGTGGAGATCGTTCGTCCACGAATCCACAACCACCTGAGCTGGCCCGATCGTCCTTCAACAGCACAACCTGTGGACGCTATCTGGACAACTCCACAGTCCCCAGCATGTGGACGGAAGAAAGTCGCCGAATCTGTGGAGAGTGGCCGTAACGCGGCAGGTATTCGAACAAAGGGTGGCCGACGAGCGGCCGGAGAACGCCTGAGGGGGCCCTCCGAACATGGCTGGGGAAGGGCCGTCGGGCGCCCTGTGCGTGGCTGGGGAGTCGCTGTGGGTGCCCTGCGCGCAGCTGAGGAACCGCCGCCAGGCGCCCTTCGCGCGCCGAGGAACCGCCGACGGCCGCTCTGGGCGCTGTTGGGGAACCGCCGTCGGACAACCTGTGCGTGGCTGGGGAGTCGCTGAGGGTGCCCTGCGCGCAGCTGAGGAACCGCCGACGGCCGCCCTGGGCGCTGTTTGGGGAACCGCCGACGGCCGCCCTGGGCGCTGTTGGCGAATCGCCGTCGGGCAACCTGCGCGTGGCTGGGGAACGCCGAGGGCCGCCCCTGCGCGTAGCTGGGGAAGGGCCGACGGGCATTCTTCGTGCGCCGAGGAGCCGCCTTCGGGTGCCCAATGCGCTGTTGGGGAAGGGCCGATGGGCGCCCTCCGTGCGCAGGCACCGCCCCAGAGCTCCCCACGCGCTGCTCGGAAATTGCCGTCGGGTGCCCTGCGGGCTGCTGGGGAACCGCCGACTCGCGCCTCGCGCGCATGGCCCGGAAACGGGCGCCGGTGCTTCTCGCGCGCGTACGAGAACGGCAGAAGGCGCCCTCGGGACAGTTCCCGGGGCGCCCTCGGTGCCGTTTGCGCGCCGCCGTCAGCCGTTCTTGATGCGGTTCGTCAGCTCGGTGACCTGGTTGTAGATGGAGCGCCGCTCGGCCATCAGCGCCCGGATCTTGCGGTCGGCATGCATCACCGTCGTGTGGTCGCGGCCGCCGAACTGCGCGCCGATCTTCGGCAGCGACAGATCCGTCAGCTCACGGCACAGGTACATCGCGATCTGGCGGGCGGTCACCAGGGCGCGGCCGCGCGAGGTGCCGCACAGGTCCTCGATCGTCAGCCCGAAGTAGGCGGCGGTGGCGGCCATGATGGCGGTCGCGGTGATCTCGGGGGCCGTGTCCTCGCCGCCGGGGATCAGGTCCTTGAGGACGATCTCCGTCAGGCCGAGGTCCACCGGCTGACGGTTGAGCGACGCGAACGCCGTCACCCGGATCAGCGCGCCCTCCAGCTCGCGGATGTTGCGCGAGATGCGGGAGGCGATGAACTCCAGCACCTCCGGCGGCGCGTTGAGCTGCTCCTGCACCGCCTTCTTGCGCAGGATCGCGATACGCGTCTCCAGCTCGGGCGGCTGGACGTCGGTGATCAGACCCCACTCGAAGCGGTTCCGCAGCCGGTCCTCCAGGGTCACCAGCTGCTTGGGCGGCCGGTCCGAGGACAGCACGATCTGCTTGTTGGCGTTGTGGAGCGTGTTGAAGGTGTGGAAGAACTCCTCCTGCGTCGACTCCTTCTGCGCCAGGAACTGGATGTCGTCGACCAGCAGGATGTCCATGTCGCGGTAGCGCTTGCGGAACGCGTCCGCCTTGCCGTCGCGGATGGAGTTGATGAATTCGTTGGTGAACTCCTCGGAGCTCACGTATCGCACCCGCGTGCCCGGATAGAGGCTGCGTGCGTAGTGCCCGATCGCGTGCAGCAGGTGCGTCTTGCCGAGCCCGGACTCCCCATAGATGAAGAGGGGGTTGTACGCCTTCGCCGGCGCCTCGGCGACGGCGACCGCGGCCGCGTGTGCGAAGCGGTTCGAGGCGCCGATGACGAACGTGTCGAAGAGGTACTTCGGGTTGAGGCGTGCGGTGGGCTCGCCCGGACCGGTCGCCGGTGCGGGCTGAGCGGCCAGCGGGCCGGGAGCGCCGGTGGTGGGACCCGCGCCGACCGGACCACCCCTGTGCACATGACCGTTGCCGGAGGACGGCTCGGGAATCTCGCGACGGTCGGGGCGCTGCTGGTCGAAGTCGGGGCGCGCGCTCTCGTACTCCCGACGCTGCTGCTCGTAGGGCGGCCGCTCCAGCGACTGCGCACGGTAGTCCGGCGCGGGCGTCGCATACGGGTCGCGCTCGGGGAAGCCGAGCCGCTGTTGCTGCCAGCCGTAGTCGTCCTGGGCCGGGCGCGGCCAGGCGCCGGGCTCGGGACGCTGGTACTCGCCCGGGTACGCAGGTCGGGCGGGTGGGAGCTGGTCGGCGCGGGCGCCGGGGAGCTGGTCACCGGGACCGGTGGGCAGCTGGTCGGGGCGGCCCGAGCGGTGGTCGTCGGCGCGATGGCGGCCGTACCCCTCGTAGCCGCCCTGGTGGTCGTACGCGTCGCGGCCCTGGGGTGCGGGGAGCTCGGGCTCCTCGTAGCGCGACTGGGCGGGGGGCACCGGCGCCGGGGGCTCGCCGGCGGAGTCGTCGACGGTGATCGCGATGCGGATCGGGCGGCCGCACTCGCGGCTCAGCGTGTCGCTGACGATCGGCGCGAGCCGGCCCTCGAGAACACCCTTCGCAAACTCGTTCGGAACGGCGAGCAGGGCGGTGTCGGCGACCAGCGCCAGCGGCTGGCAGCGCTTGATCCAGTGCTCGTCCTTCGCCTCGACACCCGGCCCGCGCCCCTCACCGAGAAGCTTTTCGAGTACTCGTGGCCACACTGCGGCAAGATCGGCAGGTACGTCAGCCACAGGGCACGCTCTCTCACAGGTCCCACGAACGTGTGGTTGTGGGACGGGTCGGGATGTAACTCGGGTGGGTCGGGGCGGGGGCAAAACTGCTGGGGCCGGGATAAGGGAACGAATCGGAGTCCAGTCACGGTAGTCAGGGCAACCGGTGCGGTTCAAGTTGTTGTCCCCAGCCTGTGGACAAGTGTCTCCCCCCGGCCGCTGGTTTGACCGGATGGCGTAGCCCCGCGTACCGTAACCAGGTCGAGTTGTCGATGGCTGCTGCCGCCTGCCTCCGATGGGCACAGATCACGCACCAGTGCCCCGACCAGGGCACATTTCGGTGATCGGGAAGCGGTGCACTCGGGCGTATTGCGAGCTACTCGTGGGCGCACGGTGACAGCCAGGCGACACCCGCCACCCGTCGAATCATTACTGGAGCCCCCGAGTGAGCAAGCGCACCTTCCAGCCGAACAACCGTCGTCGCGCGAAGACCCACGGCTTCCGGCTGCGTATGCGCACCCGTGCCGGCCGCGCCATCCTGGCGTCCCGCCGCAGCAAGGGTCGCGCCCGCCTGTCCGCCTGATCGCATACAGGTCATGACGTGCTGCCTACCGAGCATCGGCTGAGGCGGCGCGAGGACTTCGCGACCGCGGTACGCCGAGGACGCCGGGCCGGACGCCCGCTTCTCGTCGTCCACCTTCGTAGCGGTGCCATGGACCCGCACGCGCCTGGGGAGAGCGCTCCCCCGACGCGTGCGGGTTTCGTCGTGAGCAAGGCAGTGGGTGGAGCGGTCGTGCGCAACAAGGTGAAGCGCAGGCTTCGCCATCTGATGCGTGACCGAGTGGCCCTGTTGCCCCCCGGTAGCCTGGTAGTCGTACGAGCGCTGCCCGGTGCGGGTGACGCCGACCATGCACAGCTGGCCCGAGACCTGGATGCCGCCTTCCAGCGGCTGCTGGGCGGAGGGGGCACGCGATGAAGTACCCACTACTGGCCCTGATCAAGATCTACCAGTGGACGATCAGTCCACTGCTCGGGCCGGTGTGCAAGTACTACCCCTCGTGTTCCCACTATGGCTACACGGCCATCGACCGGCACGGTGCGATCAAGGGGACGGCACTCACTGCGTGGCGCATCCTGCGGTGCAATCCGTGGTCGCTCGGCGGTGTGGACCATGTCCCGCCGCGCAAGCGTCCGCGGTGGCACGAAATGCTGCGTAACGCCTGGCGTGCACGCAAGGGCGGGCCCTCCGCCGCCGAACCGGCCACCGACGGGGACAACCCTTCGAGCCCGGCCGCAGAGACCTCGTCCCATGCCCAAGGAGCATGATTAGTGGACACGATTGCCAGCCTCTTCAGCTTCATCACGACACCCGTCTCCTGGGTCATCGTCCAGTTCCACACGGTGTACGGCGCGATCTTCGGCGCTGACACGGGCTGGGCCTGGGGCCTGTCCATCGTGTCCCTGGTGATCCTGATCCGTATCTGCCTGATCCCGCTCTTCGTGAAGCAGATCAAGGCGACCCGGGCCATGCAGACGCTCCAGCCCGAGATGAAGAAGATCCAGGAGCGTTACAAGAACGACAAGCAGCGCCAGTCCGAAGAGATGATGAAGCTGTACAAGGAGTCGGGCACCAACCCGCTCTCCTCGTGCCTTCCCATCCTGGCGCAGTCCCCGTTCTTCTTCGCCCTCTACCACGTGCTCAACGGCATCGCGTCGGGCAAGACCATCGGCGTCATCAACAACCAGCTGCTCGCCAGCGCCCAGAAGGCGCACATCTTCGGTGCTCCGCTGGCCGCCAAGTTCACGGACGGCTCCAGCAAGGTCGCCCAGCTCGGCGCCTCGCTGACGGACGTCCGGGTCGTCACCGCGGTCATGATCGTCCTGATGTCGGCGTCGCAGTTCTACACGCAGCGCCAGCTGATGACGAAGAACGTCGACACGACCGTGAAGACGCCGTTCATGCAGCAGCAGAAGATGCTGATGTACGTCTTCCCGGTCATGTTCGCCGTCTTCGGCATCAACTTCCCGGTCGGCGTCCTCGTCTACTGGCTGACCACCAACGTGTGGACCATGGGCCAGCAGATGTACGTCATCCACAACAACCCGACCCCGGGTTCCAAGGCCCAGGCCGCCTACCTGGAGCGCCTGCACAAGCACGTCACGCACCACGGCAAGACCCGCAGCCGGGGTGAGAAGGCCATCGTCAAGGCGATCGTCGCCAAGGGCCGCGACCGCAACGAGTTCGAGCGCAAGTTCATCAACGGTCTGAGCAAGGCGGGCCTCGCGGCCCAGGCCGACGGCACCGTGGTGAAGAGCGAGGCCGCGGCCGTCGCCACCGTCGAGGACGGAACGCCGACCACCGCTGCCCCCAAGCGCCAGCAGCCCAAGCGGCAGAGCAAGGCGCAGCGCCAGTCCGGTGGCCCCAAGCCGGCGGGTGACTCCGACCAGCCCTCGTCGCCGTCGCTGAGCAAGTCCGACGAGCCGGAGGACGCCAAGCCGGCCGATGCCGCCAAGAAGGCGACGCCCCAGTCCGGCTCCGGCACCCGCAGCAGGGCCCAGTCCGGCCAGCGCAAGGGTCCGCAGCGGCCCAAGTCCCCGTCCAAGAAGTAAGAAGGAGTCCATCCCGTGACGGAAGGCACCACCTCCGCCGCTGCCGAGGGTGCAGACACCCTGACCCGCCTGGAGCAGGAGGGCGAGATCGCGGCGGACTACCTCGAGGGTCTGCTGGACATCGCTGACCTCGACGGTGACATCGACATGGATGTCGAGGCCGACCGCGCGTCCGTGTCGATCATCAGCGACACGGGCAGCCGCGACCTGCAGAAGCTGGTCGGTCGTGACGGCGAGGTGCTGGAGGCGCTCCAGGAGCTCACGCGCCTGGCTGTGCACCGGGAGACCGGCGACCGCAGCCGGCTGATGCTGGACATCTCGGGCTACCGCGCCAAGAAGCGCGCCGAACTCTCCGAGCTGGGCGCCAAGGCCGCGGCCGAGGTCAAGAACACCGGCGAGCCGGTGAAGCTGAAGCCGATGACGCCGTTCGAGCGCAAGGTCGTGCACGATGCGGTCAAGGCCGCGGGCCTGCGCAGCGAGTCCGAGGGCGAGGAGCCGCAGCGCTTCGTCGTCGTGCTGCCCGCCTGATTCGGTCCATACGTTCTCCGGCCCCGTCTGTTGCGCAGACGGGGCCGAACTTTGTCAGCCTGGTAGTTCTGGTAGTCGGCGCCCGGTGCGCCGATGCGGTACGGAAGGACGGTCCCCGTGACGGAGGCAGTGGAGCTCCCCCCTGCACCCGAGCAGGCGCGCGAGGTATTCGGCGATCGGTTCGCCGATGCGGTCCGGTATGCCGAGCTCCTGGCGGAGGCGGGAGTGCAGCGGGGACTCATCGGCCCGCGTGAGGTGCCACGCCTGTGGGAGCGGCACCTGCTGAACTGCGCGGTGCTCTCCGAGGTCGTGCCCGAGGGCGTCACGGTGTGCGACGTCGGTTCGGGGGCCGGGCTCCCCGGCATTCCCCTGGCCCTCGTCAGGGACGACCTGAAGATCACGCTGCTGGAACCGTTGCTGCGGCGTACGAACTTTCTCACAGAGGTCGTCGAACTCCTCGGCCTCGACCATGTGACGGTCATGCGAGGTCGTGCCGAGGAGGTCATGGGCAAGCTGCCCCCGGTCCACGTGGTCACGGCACGGGCCGTGGCGCCACTGGACCGGCTGGCGACATGGGGTATTCCGCTGCTGCGCCCGTACGGGGAGATGCTTGCACTCAAGGGCGATACCGCCGAGGAAGAGCTCAAGAGTGCGGCCACCGCGCTGAGCAAGCTCGGTGCCGTGGAGACGTCCATCCTCCATGTCGGGGAGGGGGTCGTGGATCCGCTGTCCACGGTGGTACGGGTCGAGGTCGGGGAGAGCCCCGGGGGTGTGCGCTTCGCGGCCAAACGGGCCAAGGCGGCCCGTACCGGACGTGCGCGCCGTCGTCGCTGATCCGTCCTGACGACGAGACGTACTCCACACAAGCCGCCGAACCTATGCTTCTCGGAGTGTCGCGGAGACCCGGCCTTGGCTGCTGTGCATCGTGTTTCACGTGAAACGTCGCTCACTGTTGCACGGCATCATCAGTCGCGGCCGGGCAGCGGCCGAACCCCGTGACCGTAAGCCGCTGGGATCCCTTGGAGAACCGTCCACCAACGACACCTTGTCCCCCATGGAGGGCATCGAGTTGTCCACAGAGGTGGATTTCTCCACAGAAGGCCAGACCTCACTGGTTCACAACCCCGAAGGCATGGGAGGCTCTGTTCATTGCGAGCCTGAAGTCGAGGAGAGTGAATCCTTGCGGTCCGACGCCAACATCGCGGGACCGATGACCGATCCGGTCCCCGGTCCCCGTACCGAGTCGATGGGGGAGGATGTTTCACGTGAAACACCGCCCCCGATGGACGACACTCCCATCGGTCGTGCTGCCCAACTTGCGGTGGAGGCACTGGGTCGCGCCGGCGAAGGCCTGCCACGGCCCGAGCAGACCCGGGTCATCGTGGTCGCCAACCAGAAGGGTGGGGTGGGCAAGACCACGACAACGGTCAACCTTGCTGCGTCCCTTGCTCTGCACGGTGGCCGCGTCCTGGTGATCGACCTCGACCCTCAGGGCAATGCGTCCACTGCGCTGGGGATCGACCACCACGCCGAAGTCCCTTCGATCTACGACGTGTTGGTCGAGAGCAAGCCGCTCGCGGAAGTCGTCCAGCCGGTCCCTGATGTCGAGGGTCTCTTCTGTGCCCCCGCCACGATCGATCTCGCCGGTGCGGAGATCGAGCTGGTGTCCCTGGTGGCGCGAGAGAGCCGACTGCAGCGTGCGATCGAGTCCTACGAGCAGCCACTGGACTACATCCTGATTGACTGCCCGCCCTCGCTCGGCCTGCTGACGGTCAACGCGCTGGTCGCCGGGCAGGAGGTCCTCATCCCGATCCAGTGCGAGTACTACGCGTTGGAGGGCCTGGGCCAGTTGCTGCGCAATGTCGACCTGGTGCGGGGGCACCTCAACCCCGCCCTTCATGTGTCGACCATCCTGCTCACCATGTACGACGGCCGGACGCGGCTGGCGTCCCAGGTCGCGGAAGAGGTGCGCAGCCACTTCGGTGACGAGGTGCTGAGGACGAGCATTCCCCGCTCGGTCCGCATCTCCGAGGCGCCGAGCTATGGGCAGACAGTGCTGACCTACGATCCGGGGTCGAGCGGCGCTCTCTCCTATCTTGAGGCGGCACGTGAAATCGCGCTGAAGGGCGTTGGCGTCCACTACGACGCACAGCACGCCCACATCGGCGCCCAGACGGAACAGAGCATGGTGGAGGGGATTCAGTGAGCGAGCGACGGAGGGGGTTGGGCCGTGGTCTCGGCGCACTCATCCCTGCTGCCCCGACAGGGGAGAAGGCGGCACCTCCTGCTGCGATGGGCGGCCCATCCGCCACACCGGCGGCGGTGCCCGTACTGACGACGGACCGGGGAGTGGCGGCCGCCAAGGTGACCACGCTTCCGCCTGTTTCACATGAAACCGAGGAGCCGTCGATGAACGGCACCGCGGAGACGCCTGCGTCGCCTATCGGTGCCCACTTTGCCGAGCTGCCCCTCGACTCCATCACCCCGAATCCGCGGCAGCCCCGTGAGGTGTTCGACGAGGACGCGCTCGCGGAGCTGGTCACCTCCATCAAGGAGGTCGGGCTTCTCCAGCCCATCGTGGTGCGGCAGGTGGGTCCGGCGCGCTATGAGCTCATCATGGGCGAGAGGCGCTGGCGAGCCTCCCGTGAGGCCGGCCTGGAGGCCATCCCGGCGATCGTGCGGGCCACGGACGACGAGAAGCTCCTCCTGGACGCCCTTCTGGAGAACCTGCACCGGGCCCAGCTGAATCCGCTGGAAGAAGCGGCCGCCTACGATCAGCTCCTCAAGGACTTCAACTGCACCCATGATCAGCTGGCGGACCGTATCGGCCGGTCGCGCCCGCAGGTCTCCAATACCCTGCGGCTGCTGAAGCTGTCTCCGGCGGTGCAGCGCCGGGTGGCCGCCGGCGTGCTGTCCGCAGGGCACGCACGAGCCCTGCTGTCCGTCGAGGACTCGGAGGAGCAGGACCGGCTGGCTCATCGGATCGTGGCCGAGGGGCTGTCCGTGCGGGCTGTCGAGGAGATCGTCACCCTCATGGGATCCCGGCCGCAGAGCGCCCCGCGCTCCAAGGGGCCGCGAGCAGGTGCGCGGGTCTCTCCGGCGCTGAGCGACCTGGCGACCCGGCTCTCGGATCGCTTCGAGACCCGGGTGAAGGTCGACCTCGGCCAGAAGAAGGGCAAGATCACCGTCGAGTTCGCCTCCATGGACGACCTTGAGCGAATCCTCAGCACCCTTGCTCCGGGCGAGGGGCCGGTCCTTCAGAAAAGCCTTGTGGACCCCGACTCCCTGGAGTCGGAGGACTGAGCCGGCAGGTGGCGCGACGGTTTCCGTATGGCAGACCACCAGAGCGGACTGTGTCCGGTGTGTACCGGAACACGGTCCGCTCTTTGCTTTCAGGCAGTATCGATGGAATCGCATCATGGATACGATGCGTTCGGGTATGGCGCATCCACCTGGCGGCACCTTCATTGGGGAGGCGGGGGCCATGCGAACCATGAGCCGTTCCGGACTGGTGACCGCGGGCCTGAGCCTGGGGGCGGTCGGCGGGTTCGTCGGCAGCCTGCTCAGGGAGCGGAGCGCTCTGACAGCCGCCCGCGGCGCTGCGGGCGAAGGAAGCGAGGATCTGCCTTCATGGGGCGTCGGCTCGTACCGCTCACGCTGGACAACCTTCCGGACCTTCCCAAGCGCTGTCGCGCGTGTGTCTTCTGGGAGCTGGACCCCGTCAGCGGCGAAGCCGCGGTAAAGGCAGGCACACCCGCGCTGGAGAAGGAGGCATGGATCTCTGCCGTCCTGTTGGACTGGGGGTCCTGTGGCCGGGTGGTCTATGTGGATGACGTGCCAGTGGGCTTCGTGCTGTACGCCCCGCCCGCCTACGTTCCGCGTTCCACGGCGTTCCCCACGAGCCCGGTTTCACCGGATGCGGTCCAGCTGATGACTGCCTTCATCATGCCTGGATATCAGGGGCAAGGGCTCGGGCGTGTGATGGTCCAGACGGTCGCCAAGGATCTGTTGCGCCGTGGCTTCAAGGCGATCGAGGCCTTCGGTGACGCCCGCTGGAAGGAGCCCGCCTGCCTCCTGCCCGCCGAGCATCTCCTGGCGGTGGGCTTCAAGACGGTACGGCCGCACCCGACGTACCCCCGGCTCAGGCTGGAGCTGCGTACGACGCTCTCGTGGAAGGAGGACGTCGAGCTGGCGCTCGACCGTCTTCTGGGAGCCGTACAGAAGGAACCGGTGTTGCGGCCTCTGTGACCGGCCTCTCCCCTGATTTCTGCTGTTGTCTGCTCACATCATGCGAATGGGCCAGCCCCTGAGGGCTGGCCCATTCGTGTTTCACGTGAAACATCGCCGCCTTGGCTCAGCGGCGTCGTCGCTTACTCGGCGATGAAGTCCTCGAGGTCGCGAACGATCGCAGCCTTCGGCTTGGCACCGACGATGGTCTTGGCGACCTCGCCACCCTGGTAGACGTTGAGGGTGGGGATCGACATGACGCCGTACTTGGCGGCCGTGCCCGGGTTCTCGTCAATGTTCAGCTTGACGACCTCGATCTTGTCGCCGTACTCGGCGGCGATCGCCTCGAGCGACGGAGCGATCTGGCGGCACGGACCGCACCAGGCGGCCCAGAAGTCCACCAGGACGGGCTTGTCGCTCTTGAGGACGTCCTGCTCGAAGGAGTCGTCGGTCACGTTCTTCAGGGTGCCGGCCACGGAGGGCTCCTTAACTCGGTGATGCGGTGGGGCGGAAGGGGGTGTCAGACGGTGGTCTTCTCGGGCTCGGCCTGCTGCTCGCTGTCCGCGAGGGCGGCGAGGAAGCGTTCGGCGTCGAGAGCGGAGGAGCAGCCGGTGCCGGCCGCGGTGATCGCCTGGCGGTAAGTGTGGTCGACGACGTCACCGGCGCCGAAGACACCGGTGAGGTTCGTACGGGTCGAGGGGGCGTTCACCTTCAGGTAGCCCTCCTCGTCGAGGTCGAGCTGGCCCTTGAAGAGTTCGGTGCGCGGGTCGTGTCCGATCGCGATGAACAGACCGGTCACCGGCAGCTCCGTGAGCTCTCCGGTCTTCAGGTTGCGCAGGGTCAGACCCTCCAGCTTCGGGTTGCCCTTGATCTCGGCCACCTCGCTGTCCCAGACGAACTTGATCTTCGGGTCGGCGAAGGCGCGGTCCTGCATCGCCTTGGAGGCCCGCAGGGTGTCACGGCGGTGGACGATCGTCACCGACTTGGCGAACCGGGAGAGGAAGGTCGCCTCCTCCATCGCGGTGTCGCCGCCTCCGATCACAGCGATGTCCTGGTCCTTGAAGAAGAAGCCGTCACAGGTGGCACACCAGGAGACGCCACGTCCGGAGAGAGCGTCCTCGTTCGGCAGGCCCAGCTTGCGGTGCTGCGAGCCGGTGGCGACGATGACGGCCTTGGCCTTGTGAACCGTTCCGGCGGTGTCCGTGACCGTCTTGATCTCACCGGTGAGGTCGACGGAGACGATGTCGTCCGGAATCAGCTCGGCGCCGAAACGCTCGGCCTGGGCGCGCATGTTGTCCATGAGCTCGGGGCCCATGATGCCGTCCTGGAAGCCGGGGAAGTTCTCCACCTCGGTGGTGTTCATCAGCGCGCCACCCGCGGTGACAGCGCCCTCGAACACCAGCGGCTTCAGCGACGCGCGCGCGGTGTAGAGCGCCGCCGTGTAGCCGGCGGGCCCTGAGCCGATGATGATCACGTTACGGACGTCGCTCACGGCTTGATTCCTCGTCTCTGGAGACTGCTGCTGGTACTGCCGGTGGGAGCTTCTCTCAGTACTCTCACCCCACCCAACGGATCCTAAGGGGCCCGCATTCCCGGTGTGTCCGGGCACACCAAGACACGGCACCGCACACAGATGCCAAGCGGTACCTGCGTGAGAACCGTCCGGTGCGGGGGACCTCAGGAGCGCGTGTAGGAATGCGTCATCAGAACCTTGCCGGACGACGAGGAGGCCTGCTTCGCACATGCGGCGTCGACGATGTAGGCGGTGACCTTGGTGCTGTCGGCGTCGTCGGGAGTGACGACGAGATAGACGGCAGTCCCCTGGTACACGCCCTTGTCGGCAGCGAGCACGACCTGGTTGGTGTGGATGGCCTGCTCGATGCAGTTCGGCACGTCGACAGTGGTGCCCTGGAACGTCTTGTTGGGCTGGCTCCCCGTGGACCCGGTCACGCCGGTGTCGGACTCTATACCCCAGGGCTTGGCGCTGCCGGAACGGCCGCCGTCTGTCTTCTTGGTGGCAAGGAGGCTTGCCACCTGGCTCTGCAGCGTTCCCTCGGAGTAGGTGTGCGCCGCGTCGGTGTGCTGACCTGCCGCCTGCGGGGTCTTGCCCGTGTCGTTGCCCAACGTCTGCACCAACAGTGTGCCCAGACCAAGGGCGGCGGCTGTGAGAACGGCTCCCAGAGCGATGGTCCTGCGACCGCCGCGCCGTGTGCGCTTTGTACGCCCTGGTCCGGTGGCCGCGCGGGCGTGACCCGAAGGGCGGTCGATCGGAGAAGAGGACGATGTTTCACGTGAAACATGCGCGACGGCGGGCTCGGGGGAGACAGCGGCCCCGGTATCCAGTGCAGTGGCGTTCAGAAGGGCCTCGGAGGCGAGCGCGGCGTCAATGCGGCCCGCCACATCGTCGGGCATGCGCGCAGGGCCTGGCAGTGCGCCCAACAGGTCGCGGACCTCCTCGAGGGAGTCGTACACGTCGGCACAGAGGCCGCAGCCGTCCAGATGCTGTTGCACCTCCGTGGTACGGGAAGGCGGAAGGAGACCTTCGCTGAGGTCGGAGAGCTCCTCGACTTCCGGGTGCCCGGCCGTGCCGGTCGTGGATGTCACGCTCGCCCACCTCCGCCCTTCACAGCAGCTGAATCGCTTGGCCCTGCATCACGTGGTCCCGCTGCGGGTGGGACGGACGTCCCCCGCGTCCGGTTCCTTCCGTCGCCCGACTTCTTGCCGTCCTCGCCGCCGCCCTCCGCCCGCAGATGGGTGAGCAGCGGCAGCAGTCTGGCCCGGCCACGGGCGCAGCGGCTCTTCACCGTCCCGGTCGGTACATCGAGGATGCGGGCGGCCTCCGCCACGGGGTAGCCCTGCATGTCCACCAGGACGAGGGCGGCCCGCTGATCGGCCGGCAGGGTGCCCAGGGCTTCCAACAGCTCGCGGTGCAGATCGTTGCGCTCGGCCGGAGCGGACGCCGACTCATGTGGCTCCAGGAGCAGCTCCAGCCGTTCCGTGTTGTCGACGGGCGAGGTCTTCCTGGATGCCGCCTTGCGGGCCCGGTCCAGGCAGGCGTTCACCGTGATCCGGTGCAGCCAGGTCGTGACGGCCGACTGGCCGCGAAAGGTATGGGCGGCCCGGTAGGCGGAGACGAAGGCATCCTGAACGGCGTCGGCGGCCTCCTCGCGGTCTCCCAGCGTGCGCAGCGCCACCGCCCACAGCCGGTCACGGTGGCGCCGTACGAGCTCACCGAAGGCGTCGGGGTCGCCCTCCACATGGCGGGCGAGCAGATCCTGATCGCTCGCTCCGTCGTATCCGGCGGCCTCCGCCATCAGCCTCCTCCCCCTTCGGTGAGACGTCAGCCCGTGAACTTCACGTCGGTGATGGCCTGCTTGTAGCCGGCGTCGCTGTAGCCGTCGACGGGAGCCATCGGCACGTCGGTGATCCACAGCAGCACGTACTGCGTCTTCAACGACCTCGTCGCCTTCACTGTGAGAGAGGTCCCGCTCGTGGTGTCGGTTCCGATCTCCTTCATACCGTCGATCCCTGTGGAGGGGGTCAGTGAATCTGTGGCATAGAGGTGGATCGTTGTGTGGTTCCCCCCGTACCGGAGCCCTATCGACGCGGCCGAGATCTGTTGCGCGGAGCCGAGGTCGTAGACGATGCCCACGCCGGGCTTGTAGGGCGCCAGCTTCGGACCGTCGTTGTAGCGCTTGGTCCGCCAGTACGTGGAGCTGTCGCCGTCGTATGTGTTCTTGACATCGCCGGGTGCCTGGGGGTCACCGCTCGCGACGTATTCCTGCGCGTTCTGGATCTTGATGTGCGCGACCGGCTTGGTCTTGCTGCCGCCGCTCTTGTCGTTGCCGTCCGTCGTCTGCGTCTGGTTTGTGTTGTCCGACTTCTTGCCCTGGTCCATGAGCGCCTCGGCAAGCTGCCAGCTCCCCAGCCCCAGCGCGGCGATCAGCAGGGCGGAGACGGCCCACTTGAGGGCCTTGCCGGTGCGGCTCTGCAGCGGAGGCGGCGGGGTCGGCACCGGCTGGGTGGCGCCCGGGTGGGCCGTGGAGCGGCCGTACGTGCCCTGCTGGTACGTCGTGCGCTGGTACTCCGGCGGTGCGGTGAACGCAGGCTCCGGCGGACGGATGCGGGGCATCTCGCCGATCGCCTTCACCAGCTCCTCGGGCGTGGTGCACGGGGACTCATGACGGGAGGCGGTAGCGCCGTCATTGACCAGGGCACGCATGGCGAGCTCGGACAGGCCGCGGTGGACGCCGGCGCGTACCTGGTCGGGGGCGATCAGGCCGACGCCCTTGGGCAGCCCGGACAGGCCGTAGGCGTCGTTCTCGTAAGGCCAGCGCTGGGTCAGGGCGGCGTACAGGAGCGCGCCGATGGCCTCCGTGTCGGTGCGCTGCGGGGTGTCGGAGCTGATTCCGCGCAGCGCGGCGTTCACAGCGAGGCCGCGGATGCGCCACTGGCCGGAGGAGGTACGCAGGACGGTGCCCGGGGTCAGACGCAGATGGGAGAGGCCCTCGCGGTGGGCGGCTGCCATCGCCTGGGAGACCTGGGTGACCATCTGGGAGGCGTCATGGGCCTCGAGCGGTCCGGAGGCGAGCAGCGTGGTCAGCTCGGTGGCGTCCGGCAGCCACTCGTGCACGACGTAGACGAGGTCGTTCTCCTCCACTGCGTCCAGGACCTGCACGAAGCGGGGGTCACCGAGCAGTGCGGACGAGCGGGCCGCGGCCAGCACCGAACGGGCCCGCGGATGATCCGCGGGCAGTACGTGCACGCCGACGGCGCGGCGGAGTTTCTCGTCCACCGCACGCCAACTGCTGAATCCGTCCAGTCGGGTGACGCACTCCTCGAGACGGTAGCGTCTGGCGAGCTTGTGGCCGCTGTGCAGCTCGGGTGATGAGGGCTTCCCAGGGCGCTCCGTCCCGCCGCTCCCCTGCGCCTCGTCGCCGTCCGTGTCCCGCTCCCGGTCCTGGGCCACCCCGTCGGACGTGGACTGGTCCGCCTTGGCGGTCAGCGGCTCGTCGCCGCTGTTGTCTGCCACGTCGACGGCAGCCGTGCTCCGTTCCGCCACCGTCGTTCCTGCCTCCCCATCCGTTGCGTGCTGTCCGACGCAGAAACCAATTGTGCCCACAGTCTGCCGCTATGCACGACACACGACGGCTGACGATGGTTGTGCGCGTACCCCCGCCTCAGCGCCCCAGGCGCCCGCGGACCATGCCGACCATTGAGTTGAGCTCCTCGATGCGCATCTTGCGTGCGGCGACGTAGAAGACACCGAGGAGAAGGGCGCCACCGAAGAGCAGGGCGACGAGCGAACCGCCGACGCCCTGGCCCAGCGTGTGACCGATTCCGTAGCACGCCGCGCCGCTGAGCAGAGCGGCCGGCACCGAGGCGATCCCGAGCCGTGCGTACGTACGCATCACCCGGGCGCCGTCCAGGTCCCCGCCCAGCCGCTTGCGCAGCCGGGCCCAGGCGACGCCGACACCGATCGCGTAAGCGAGGCCGTACGCGGCCGCCATGCCGATCACGGCCCAGCGGGCCGGGAGCAGGTAGTAGCAGACGACCGAGGCGCCCGCGTTCACGGCGGCCACGATGACCGTGTTGTAGAAGGGTGTGCGGGTGTCCTCGTACGCGTAGAAGGCGCGGAGCACGACGTACTGCACGGAGTACGGGATGAGGCCGAGGCCGAACGCCATCAGCATGAAGCCCATGTTGGTGGCGGCGCCGGTGCCGGAGGAGCCGAAGATCAGGGTGCACATCGGGATGCCGAGCGAGACGAACCCGAAGGCGATCGGCACGATCGCCACGGCGGTCGTGCGCAGGCCCTGGGAGATGTCCTCGCGAACGGCACCGCCGTCGCCCTCGGAGGCCGAACGCGAGATGCGCGGCAGCAGGGCGGCCATCAGGGAGACGGTGATGATCGCCTGCGGGAGGCCCCAGATCAGCTGGGCGTTGGCGTAGGCGGCGAAGCCGGTGCCGACGACGGGCGAGTGCTTGCCCGCGGCCGTGGACAGCTGGGACACGACGATCGCGCCCGCCTGGTTGGCGAGGACGAAGAGTACGGTCCACTTGGCGAGCGTCGCGGCCTTGCCGAGGCCGTGGCCCTTCCAGTCGAAGCGCAGCCTCAGCCGGAATCCGGTTTCCCGCAGATACGGGATCATCGCGAGGGCCTGGACAACGAGCCCGAGCAGCACACCGGCGCCGAGCAGGCGCTGGCCCTCCGGCGGGATGTTCGTGACCTTCATTCCGGAGTTCGCCGCGGTGCCGTACACCCAGATGAACATTCCGAGCGTCACGATGATGACGATGTTGTTGAGGACCGGGGTCCACATCATGGCGCCGAACTTCCCGCGGGCGTTGAGGATCTGTCCCATCACCACGTGGACGCCCATGAAGAAGATCGAGGGCAGGAAGTAGCGGACGAAGGTGATGCCGACCTCGTTGGCCGCCGGGTCGCTGGCGACCGGGTCGGACAGCAGACGGATCAGGAGCGGCGCAGCGAAGATCGTTACGGCGGTGAGCGCGCCCAGCGCCACCATGACCAGGGTGAGCAGCCGGTTCGCGTATGCCTCGCCGCCGTCCTCGTCCTCCTTCATGGCCCGTACGAGCTGAGGCACGAAGACGGAGTTCAAGCCGCCGCCGACGGTGAGGATGTAGATCATCGTCGGCAGCTGGTAGGCGACCTGGAACGTGTCGCCGAGCAGCCCGACGCCCAGCGCCGAGACGATCAGCGCCGAGCGGATGAAGCCGGTAAGTCGGGACACCATCGTGCCCGCCGCCATCACGGCGCTCGACTTCAGCAGACCCGATGCCCGCCCGCCCTTCTTCCCCGTGGGAGCCGGGGCGGGAGCAGGCGCCGGTGCAGGCTCGGCGCTCTGCTGAGGCGCGGGAGCGTGCGCCCCGGCCGGTGGGGCGGCCGGAGGGTAGGCGGGACCGGGGTACTGCCCCGTCGGAGCCTGATCCGGAGACGGTGCGGGGGCAGGACCCGGTACGGACGGCGACTGTGTGTACGCCTGTCCGCCGCCCTGCTGCTGGTCCCGGAAAAGGTGGGCGAAGGCGTCCGGCTCATGGCGCTCCTCGCCGGCCTGGGTCACCAGGTCGTCGACGCCCACGAACTGAGTCGTACGGGGGTCGTCGCCGTACGGCAAGTACTGCGAGGGGCCCTCCGGCTCGGGCGCCGGAGGCTGGGCCCACATGCGCGGGTCCGGGGTGTACTGCGGCGTCGGTGGCTGTGCGTACAGCGGCGGCTGCGGCTGGTACGTGCCCGGGGGCGGCGGGGGGTGCGCGGCGCGGTCGTAGAGGGCCTCGGTCACGGGGTCCTGGGCGGAGAGGTCCTGAGCGCGGTAGGGGTCCTGGTTGTAGGCGTCCTGGAGGTACATGTCCGCCGGGGGCTGCGGCGGCACCTGGCCGGGCTCCTGCGGCGGGCCCTCGGGGTAGCCCGAGCTGCCCGCGGCGCCCTGGCCGCGGTCACCGTCGTACGGCGCGTTCATGGTTACCCCACCTCATCGTCCCCGGCCCATGGCCACGACATCGCTCAACGGTCCACTCTCTCACCCGTGCCGGACGGGTCGGCGCTTTCCGGTGCGGTGTCCCCTGCCGGGTCACTCGGGTGCTCCGGGTCGTCTGCCCCGGACTCAGCGTCCGACTCCTGTTCGGGTGTCTTCGCGGAGCCTTGGGTGTCCTCAGTGTCTACGGTGCCGTCCGCGGCCTTGTTCAGACCCCCCTCCTCCGCGGTGGCGTCGGCCTCCGCGGAGTCGGTCTGCTGCTCCTCCGCGCCCTGCCGTGCGGCCATGCGCTTGCGCTGGGTGTACATACGGAACCCGGCGAGCACGAGCAGCAGGACCCCGCCGGCGATGACCAGCATCACCGTGGGCGTGATCTCGGTGACGTTCACATCGAAGGTGACGGCGGGGCCGTATGCCTGGCCGTCCTCCGTGAAGAGCTGGGCAACCACGGCGGCCCGGCCGTTGGCGTTGGCCGTCGTGGTGAACTTCACGGACTGGCTGTGCCCGCCCGACACGGTGATGGGCTGTTCCGCATAGGGACCGTTGCCGATCTTCAACCGGGTCGGCTGCAGCGAGGTGAGCCGCAGCACCAGGTGGTCGACCCCCTGCATGAGGTTGTTCTGCACGGTCACGGGGATCGTGGCACTGCGGCCCGAGAGTTTCGTCTCCGACTTCTCGATCAGCCGGACCTGGTCGATGAGCTCTTGGAGGTATGACTCCGCGCCCTGGCGGAAGGTCGACGCCTCGGTGGCGTGGCCGCGCCAGGAGGTCGACATGGCGCGGTCTATGGCCCGCCCGAAGGGGGTGACAACCCGTGCGGGGCCGGTGAGGATCACCTTGAAGTTGTCGAGCTTGTCCTGTGTGTCCTCGATCTGCTGGAACGCCGACTGCGGCAGCTCCGCCTTGCGCAGGGACGAGGGGTAGCGGTATGCGGACGGCACGTTGGTCGTGGCATCCGGGTCCGGTTTGGCCTTGGCGGCCGCGGACAGATCGGCGGACTCCGACCAGGTGCTGCCCTGGAGGGCGGTCAGCGCCTGCGTCATCGACTGGGCCTGGCTCGCGGAAGGCGTCCGCTGCGGGGCGACCACGATGCTGCGCTGCTTGTCCGGCTCTTCCAGGTTGATCATCAGGCTCTGGGCCAGGAACTCCTGCACGGCGAGCGTGGAGCTGCCTGCCGAGGTCATGTCGCCCTCGAACTCGGTCGAGAGCCCGTCGTCCGCGACCACCGCCGTGGTGCCGCCGCCGATGGGACGTGCCGCGGTGGGCGTGTAGGCCAGCCCACCGGTCTCCCTGAGGCTGTCGCTGCGGGCGATCAGCTTGTCGGCGCCCGCGGAGGTGGCGACCTTGACGATCGAGGGGTCGATCGCTCCGTCCACGGGCCAGGCGAAGTCCGTGTCGGGCTTCACATGGAGGATGGTCTCCACGGTGCTCGCAGCCACGTCCGTGGCGTCCTTGAGGTGACTCAGGGAACCGGTGACGCTCTTGCCGTCGTGGGCGAGTGAGGCCAGGTCGGGGTCGGCGAAGGGGAGGGCGACGACCTCCTTGTTCTGGACCGCCTTCTCGAGATCGCCGAGCCACTGTTTGGCGACTGCCTGGTTCTTTCCGGCCGTGAGGGTGTCACCGTCGCCCTTGATGCTGTAGCTGCCCGTCATCGCGTCCACGGACGCGAGCAGGTCGGGGTCGATCACCCAGGTGACGTCGAGGTCCTTGCCCAGCGAGAGGAGCTGGGAAAGGCGGCCGCCCGGAGAGATCTCCTTGGCCAGGTCGTCGTTCTGGAAGACGGGTGTCTGCTGCTGGTTGGGAAGCGTCTCCGCGGTCATGTGGACCGTGGAGATCAGCGGCCAGAGGAACGTCGTCTTCGTCTTGTCGGCGGCGCTGTCGGGCTGCCAGGGCAGGAACGTCCGCTGGATACCGAGCACCTGCTCGTACGGCTGCGCGGCGGTCTGGCCGGAGAGGGAGACACCCAGCTGGTAGACCCCGTCGGAGCCGAGGTCCAGCTCCTTGACGGGCACGGAAATACTGAAGTCCTGAGCGACGCCCGGAGCGAGTTCGGCGAACTTCTCGACGTACTTGCCGCCGACCTCGGCGCCGTCGGTGCCCGGCAGATAACCGGTACGCCGGGCGGCGCTGTCGATGGCCGAGCGGTTCCTCAGGGAGGGTCCCACCCGGAGGCCCACATGGGCGTCGGTGATGGCCTGCTTGCCGTTGTTGGTGACCGTGCCGGTGACGGTGATCGTGTCGCCGTCGGCAGGCGCAGAAGGGCTGAGCGAGTCGAGGGAGACGCTGACCGTACGGGAACCGACGGCCTGTGCCGGGGCGCTCTTCTCGGCGGCCTGCGCGACCGGGCCGGCGGGCAGCTGCAGCAGGCCGGCCAGCAGAGGCGCGCCCGCGAGCATGGCTCCGGTACGCCGGAGCCACCGGCGGGCAGGTGAGGAACTCATCCCCTGGAAGTCTGCCGCCTCGGCCACGCGCTCGCCCGTCCCTCGTCGTCGTCAGTGGTCGTCGGAATGTGCGTCCAGGCATGGTAACGATGTGCGCGGAGGGGAAGTGCCGCGGTCTCTGCCACAAGATCGGGAACGGGCCGACCGGTGTCCCGTATGTGCAGGTATCGACGGGGGTAGCGAGTCGCGAAACCTGTGCACATTTAATGGAGGCGCTTGCCATGGCCCGGGCCACGTACCCTTTTCTGTTGTGCCGAACGCCAATGAAGACAACCCCAGTGCCCTGAGTCAGGTGCAGCACCGCGCGGTGAGTGAGCTGCTGCGGGTGTCCCCTGTCGCCGACGACCTCGCCCGCCGTTTCCACGAGGCCGGGTTCTCGCTCGCCCTGGTCGGCGGCTCGGTGCGGGATGCCCTCCTCGGCCGACTCGGCAACGACCTGGACTTCACGACCGACGCCCACCCCGAGGACGTCCTGAAGATCGTGCGGCCGTGGGCGGACGCCACGTGGGAGGTCGGGATCGCCTTCGGGACGGTCGGTGCGCAGAAGAACGGCTACCAGATCGAGGTGACGACGTACCGCTCCGAGGCGTACGACCGGACCTCACGAAAGCCCGAGGTGTCGTACGGCGACTCCATCGAGGAAGATCTGGTCCGTCGCGACTTCACGGTGAATGCAATGGCCGTCGCGCTGCCCGAGAAGGAGTTCATCGACCCGCACGGCGGGCTCGACGACCTCTCGGCCCGGGTTCTTCGGACTCCCGGCACCCCCGAGGAGTCGTTCTCGGACGACCCGCTGCGCATGATGCGGGCCGCGCGTTTCGCGGCCCAGCTGGACTTCGAGGTGGCGCCCGAGGTCGTCACGGCCATGAGAGAGATGGCCGGCCGCATCGAGATCGTCTCCGCGGAACGTGTGCGGGACGAGCTGAACAAGCTGATCCTGTCCGCGTACCCCCGCAAGGGACTGGCGCTGCTGGTCGACACGGGGCTCGCTGCCCACGTCCTGCCGGAGCTTCCGGCGCTTCGGCTGGAGCGTGACGAGCACCACCGGCACAAGGACGTCTACGACCACACGCTGATCGTCCTGGAGCAGGCGATGGCGCTGGAGGACAAGGGCCCCGACCTCACCCTGCGGCTCGCGGCGGTGCTGCACGACATCGGCAAGCCGAAGACGCGCCGCTTCGAGAAGGACGGCCGAGTCTCCTTCCATCATCATGAGGTGGTGGGCGCCAAGATGACCACGAAGCGAATGACGGCGCTCAAGTACCCCAACGACCTGGTGAAGGACGTCTCGCGTCTGGTCGAGCTCCATCTGCGCTTCCACGGCTATGGCACCGGTGAGTGGACGGACTCCGCGGTGCGCCGTTACGTCCGGGACGCCGGCCCGCTCCTCGACCGTCTCCACAAGCTGACCCGGTCCGACTGCACGACCCGCAACAAACGGAAGGCGGCGGCGCTCTCACACGCCTACGACGGCCTGGAGGAGCGCATTGCCCAACTGCAGGAGCAGGAAGAGCTGGACGCGATCCGCCCCGACCTCGACGGCAACCAGATCATGGAGATCCTGGGAGTCCGCCCGGGCCCGGTGGTCGGCCAGGCGTACAAGTTCCTGATGGAGCTGCGTCTGGAGAACGGCCCGATGGGGCACGATGCGGCGGTGGCGGCTCTCAAGGAGTGGTGGGCCGAGCAGGGCGAGGTCTGAGGGGGCGGGGTCATGTTTCACGTGAAACATGACCCGGGAACGCGCGAAGGGGCGATGTTTCACGTGAAACATCGCCCCTTCTTCGTCTGTCGGCCGCGGTGTTACTTGGTCTCCTTCAGGCAGAGCACCACGTCGTGGCCACCACCCGACTGGATGTAGGCGATCGTCGCAGCCTTGACGTCCTGGCACTTGTTCTCGTCGCTGCTGCCGTCAAATTTCTGGACGACCTTGTACTGGGCGTCGCCGGAGGAGCAGTCGACTTCCTTGAGCTTGGCGTTGTTGTCCGTACCGTCGTTGTGCATGCAGGCGCCAACCGATGTGGTCTCTGCGTCGTCACGGGTCAGGAACCAGCCCGCGCCGAACTTGATGACGCCGACGATGACTGCGATGACTATGGCCCCTATGATGCGCACGGCCTTCTTGCTGGCGCGCTTGCCCGGACCGGCCTGCGGCGGGACGGGGGCGGGGGCGCCCTGGTTCGGGAACGGTGCGTAGGGGCCCTGCGGGGGCACGCCCGGGTAGGCGCCCTGCTGCGGAGGAACTCCGGGGTAGCCGCCCTGCTGCTGCGGTGGGACTCCCGGCTGGCCGAACTGCTGTCCCGCGGGGCCGGTGGGCTGCTGGGCGTAGGGGTTAGGGCCCTGGGGCGGCGGAGTGGTCACTTTTGGGGGTCCCCTCGAACGTGGGTGCGCTTGGCGCGAGATAAGACGCCCGTAAGCTACAGGTCCGCACTGACAACTCTGAAGCCAAGTGGGGCTCCGTAGCATTGATGTGACACTTACTGGCGTTCAAAGCGGGACATAGCAATGGCAATTGCGGCGTAGATCACAGCGACCGTGACAACCAGGACGGCCGAACGGCCGTCGGGGGGCAGCATCAGTGCGGCGACCCCGGCGGCGCCGACGAAGGCGACGTTGAACAGCACGTCGTACACCGAGAAGATCCGGCCGCGGAAGCCGTCGTCGACCGTCGACTGGACGATCGTGTCCGTGGAGATCTTCGCGCCCTGGGTGATCAGACCCAGGACGAAGGCCGCGACCAGCGTGGGGCCGACGGCGAACGGGAGCCCCAGTGCGGGCTCCAGCACTGCTGCGGACGCGGAACACACGGCGATCCAGTGGCCGGGACCGAGCCGCCCCGCCGCCCACGGGGTCACTACGGCGGCGGCGAAAAAGCCGGCGCCGGACACTCCCAACGCCAGCCCGAGCAGGGCGAGTCCATGGGCCGGATCCGACGCCAAGGCGTACCGGCACAGCATCAGCAGCAGGACGAGCAGCGCACCGTAGCAGAACCGCATCAGCGTCATCGCGGTGAGCGCCCAGGCAGCCTCCCGGCGCGGGGGCGCCGCCAGATGCCGTATACCGGCCACCAGATCGCGCGTGGTGCCGACAAGGGCCCTGCCCAGCCGGGGCGGGATCGACTCCCGGTCGGGGCCCAGCAGTTCCGGTGCCAGGCTCAGCGATGCGAGAGCCGCGCTCAGATAGAGGGCCGCAGCCAGCAGCACCACCGCGGCGTCCGAGTCCGCCGCCCCCAGGCGCACGACGAAGGCGAGGCCGCCGCCCGCGGTAGCGGCGAGCGTGCCGGCCGTCGGGGAGAGCGAGTTGGCCATCACCAGACGTTCGGGGTCGACGACGCGGGGCAGCGCCGCGGACAGGCCCGCGAGGACGAAGCGGTTGACCGCGGTGACGCACAGCGCGGAGACGTAGAAGAGCCAGTCCGGGACGTGGGTCACCATCAGCGTGGCTGTTGCCGTCGCCAGCAGGGCACGCAGCAGATTTCCGAAGAGGAAGACCTGACGGCGTCGCCAGCGGTCCAGCAGGACGCCCGCGAAAGGGCCGACGAGGGAGTACGGGAGCAGCAGGACCGCCATCGCGGAGGCGATCGCCCCGGGCGAGGTCTGCTTCTCCGGGGAGAAGACGACATATGTGGCGAGCGCGACCTGGTAGACGCCGTCTGCGCCCTGGGAGAGCAGCCGTATGGCGAGCAGGCGTCGGAAGCCTTGGAAGCGCAGAAGGACGCGCAGGTCACGGACGACGGCCATGGCGCACAGCCTCACATACGGGGAGGGTCCCCGGGCAGTACAACCCGGGGACCCTCAACAGGGCACAAGCAGCGAACCCTTGGCGCGTAGCGTTGTGTCTCGCCAGCGCTCAGCGCTCGACCTCGCCCCTGATGAACTTCTCGACGTTCTCGCGGGCCTCGTCGTCGAAGTACTGGACCGGCGGGGACTTCATGAAGTACGAGGACGCGGACAGGATGGGGCCACCGATGCCGCGGTCCTTGGCGATCTTCGCGGCCCGCAGAGCGTCGATGATGACACCGGCGGAGTTCGGGGAGTCCCAGACCTCGAGCTTGTACTCCAGGTTCAGCGGGACATCGCCGAAGGCACGGCCCTCGAGGCGGACGTACGCCCACTTGCGGTCGTCGAGCCAGGCCACGTAGTCGGACGGGCCGATGTGGACGTTCTTCTCGCCGAGGTCCCGGTCGGGGATCTGGGAGGTGACGGCCTGCGTCTTGGAGATCTTCTTGGACTCCAGGCGCTCGCGCTCGAGCATGTTCTTGAAGTCCATGTTGCCGCCGACGTTCAGCTGCATCGTGCGGTCCAGGACGACGCCCCGGTCCTCGAACAGCTTCGCCATGACGCGGTGCGTGATGGTGGCGCCGACCTGCGACTTGATGTCGTCACCGACGATCGGGACACCCGCCTCGGTGAACTTGTCGGCCCACTCCTTGGTACCCGCGATGAAGACCGGCAGGGCGTTGACGAAGGCGACCTTGGCGTCGATGGCGCACTGGGCGTAGTACTTCGCCGCGTCCTCGGAGCCGACGGGCAGGTAGCAGACGAGAACGTCGACCTGCTTGTCCTTGAGGACCTGGACGACGTCGACCGGGGCCTCGGCGGACTCCTCGATCGTGGCGCGGTAGTACTTGCCGAGACCGTCGAGGGTGTGGCCGCGCTGGACCGTCACGCCGGTGGACGGGACGTCGCAGATCTTGATGGTGTTGTTCTCCGAGGCGCCGATGGCGTCCGCCAGGTCGAGGCCGACCTTCTTGGCGTCCACGTCGAACGCGGCGACGAACTCGATGTCACGGACGTGGTAGTCGCCGAACTGGACATGCATCAGACCCGGGACCTTGGACGCCGGGTCGGCGTCCTTGTAGTACTCGACTCCCTGCACCAGCGACGCGGCGCAGTTGCCCACGCCGACGATGGCTACGCGAACCGAACCCATTCCGGTTGCTCCCTGTGTGTACGAGGTGAAGCCCCGACGGGACCTCACGTGGTGGTGTCGTCGGACGGATCCGGCCGGGTGCCGTCCCGGTGCCGGGGCAGGCCGCCCGTCTCTCCAGATGTGCTGTTGCGAGCGGAGCCGTCGGCAGTGGAACCCCTGAGGTCCTTTCCGGCCCGCTCGCTCTCGATGAGCTCGTTCAGCCAGCGCACTTCGCGCTCCACGGACTCCATCCCGTGGCGCTGGAGCTCGAGGGTGTAGTCGTCGAGGCGCTCCCGGGTGCGAGCCAGAGAGGCGCGCATCTTCTCCAGGCGCTCCTCCAGCCGGCTGCGGCGGCCCTCGAGGACGCGCATGCGCACGTCGCGGGACGTCTGGCCGAAGAAGGCGAAACGAGCGGCGAAGTGCTCGTCCTCGTACGCGTCGGGACCCGTCTGTGAGAGGAGCTCCTCGAAGTGCTCCTTACCTTCCGCCGTCAACCGATAGACGATCTTGGCGCGGCGTCCCGCGAGGGAAGCGGCGAGGGCGTCATCGGGGCTGCTGCCCGGCTCCTCGGTCAACCAGCCGTTGGCGACCAGCGTCTTGAGGCACGGGTAGAGCGTCCCGTAGCTGAACGCACGGAATACACCCAGTGATGTATTGAGTCGTTTGCGCAGCTCGTAGCCGTGCATCGGGGACTCGCGGAGCAGGCCGAGGACGGCGAACTCGAGGATCCCGGAACGCCGGCTCATGTGCGCCTCCTTCCTGTCGCTGTCTCATCCGCGCGGTCTTTATGTCGAGCTGATGTATCGACTCGATACATCACGACGATAGAACGCCCCTCCGGATGCGACAAGAGGGGGCACGGTGAACGGAGTCACATCACCGATTCGTGGGAAGCGAATTGTCTGGTTGGGGGTGAACTTGGGGGCTCGGAGGGTTTTGGCGGTGCGTAGTCTGTGCGGCATGCACATCACCGGGAACCGAGTGACGACTGGGGGCGTCCTTGTCCTCGGTGCAGTACGGGTGAATGCCAAAACGACCGCATCCGTACTTGGGGGGGACCGGAAACCAGCCGCCGTCTCCAGGCGCGCGAGGATGCGCCTGCCCGAGGAGTAATCGTTCGATGAGCGAGCACCGTCGCAAACCGCCGCAGCCGCAGGGAGGCGGACGTGCCGCGCCCGGACGCGGCCAGTCGGCGCCCTCCGGCCGCCGCGCGGCACCGCGAGGCGCCACCGGGTCTCCTTCCGCCTCCTATGGAGCGGGAGGTGAGGAGCGCCCGTACGGTGGCCGTGCCGAGGCCCGGCGGGCAGCACAGAGAAATGGGGGCGGCCGACGTAGATCGGCCGATGGCGCGGGATACGGCCCAAGCGGTCCCGGGCGGGGCAGGGGGCGGGGTTCCGTTCCTGCCAAGAAGCGCTTCATCGACTATCCCCGCGCGGGCAAGTACGGAGTCGGGCGCTGGGTCCCGTCGTGGAAGCTGGTGTCGGGGCTGTTCATCGGTTTCATAGGAAGCCTGGTGGCGGTTGCGGGCATCGGGTACGCGATGGTGAGCGTCCCGGTCGTCGCCAAGACCGCGCAGGCCCAGAACAACGTCTACTACTGGTCCGACGGCAGCCAGATGGTGGCCACGGGGGGTGAGACGAACCGCCAGATCGTCAATCTCTCGCAGATCCCCAAGGCGATGCGGTTCGCCGTCATCTCCCAGGAGAACAAGACCTTCTACACCGACAGCGGCATCGACCCCAAGGGCATTGCGCGTGCCGTCTTCAACATGGCCACGGGTGGTCAGACCCAGGGTGGCTCCACCATCACCCAGCAGTACGTGAAGAACGCGAGGCTGGACGACCAGTCGCAGACGATCACCCGGAAGTTCAAGGAGATCTTCATCGCGATCAAGGTGGGGGCGCAGGTCCCGAAGGACGAGATCCTGGCCGGCTACCTGAACTCCGCGTACTACGGCCGGAACGCCTACGGCATCGAAGCGGCGGCGCACGCGTACTTCAACAAGCGGGCCATCCAGCTGGACCCGGGTGAGTGCGCCTTCCTGGCGGCGATGCTGAAGGGCGCCACGTATTACGACCCGGCGGGAGCGACCTCCATCGACCCGGCCGCCACTCCCCAGAACAACGGCAGGCGGGCCCTGCTGCAGATGCAGGACACCCTCAACAAGATGGTCGAGTACGGCCATCTGAGCGCTGCGGAGCGGGCCCAGTACACGAAACTGCCCAAGGTCCAGAACCCGCGGTCGAACACCCGGCTGAGTGGCCAGATCGGCTACCTCGTCGACCTGGCAAACAGCTACCTGGTCACCCACAGCAGCGAGACCCACATCACTCAGGACAAGCTGCAGCAGGGCGGCTACCAGATCTACACGACGTTCGACAAGAAGAAGGTCGGCGAGCTGGAGACCGCGGTCAAGAACGTCGAGAAGAAGAACATCAAACCCAAGGAGCGCCCGCAGACGGACACCTTCGTCCAGTTCGGCGGCGCCTCCGTGGACCCGGCCAGCGGCGCTATCAAGGCGATCTACGGCGGTGAGGATGCGACCAAGCACTTCACCAACAACGCCGACACAACCGGTGCCCAGGTGGGTTCGACGTTCAAGCCCTTCGTGCTGGCGGCCTCCATGAAGTGGGGCGTCCGCAACAAGGACCTCGGAGCCGAGCAGGCCCAGGACGAGCGCACGGTCGCCTCTCCTCAGAGTCTGTACAGCGGCAAGAACAAGCTCAAGATCAAGGAGTACAACGGCACGGTCTGGAAGAACGAGAAGGGCGAGGAGTGGCTGCAGACCAACGACGGCAACGAGTCGGTCGGAAATCCGCCCGACTACAAGATCGACCTGCGTGAGGCGATGCAGTTCTCGGTCAACACTGCCTACGTCCAGCTCGGCATGGATGTCGGCCTGGACAAGGTCAAGCAGTCGGCCCTGGACGCGGGCCTCCTCCCGGGCACCCTGGCCAGTGCCAACTACCCGTCGTTCTCCATCGGTACCTCCAGCCCGAGCGCGATCCGCATGGCCGGTGCCTACGCGACCTTCGCGGCCAGCGGCAAGCAGAACGACCCGTACTCGGTCGACAGGGTCAGCAGCAAGGACGGGACGGTCTTCCAGCACGTCAAGAAGACGAACGATGCCTTCACCCCCAAGGTCGCCGACAATGTGACCGACGTTCTGAAGACCGTGGTGGACAAGGGCACCGGTACCGCAGCCCAGCTCCCCGGCCGCGATGTGGCGGGCAAGACCGGTACGACGGACGGCAACAAGTCCGCCTGGTTCGTCGGGTACACCCCGCAGCTGTCGACTGCGATCGGCATGTACCGCATGGACGACAACGAGGCCAACAAGAACCGTCAGTTCCTGGAGATGTACGGGACGGGTGGCCAGAAGAAAATCCACGGTGCCTCGTTCCCGGCCCAGATCTGGCACGACTACATGGCCGAGGCGCTCCAGGGCCAGCCTGCGCAGCCGTTCCCGACACCTGAGCCCATCGGTGAGGTCATCAACGACACCCCGAGCCCGAGTGCGACCCCGACGCCCACGCCGAGCATCACGGCGAGCCCGACGCCGAGCCCGACGCCGAGCCTGACCCTGTCGCCCACACCCACGCCGAGCGACACCTGCGGCAACTTCAGCTGGAAGTGCGGCGGCAACAATGGCGGCCTTAATGGCGGCGGCACGGGTGGAGTGACCTCAACGCCGACCGAGACCACCACAAGTGGAAGCTCACGGGGCAATGGCAACGGCGGCATCTTCGCAGGCCCCAACGGATAGCCGTCACCGAGCGTGTTTCACGTGAAACACTCCGTTTCACGTGAAACGTCGATCGAGAGGGGCCGTCACACCGACCAGGTGTGGCGGCCCTCGGCGTTTTCCTAGGTGGATGCGGCAGGATGAGCCTCATGCCCAGTGCAGAGACGACGCGAGCCAGCGTGCACGAGCCGGACCCGGTACGGCCGACCAGGGAAGACGAGGTCGCCGCGGCCGGCAGCGAGCTGATCGGCGGCCCCATCGGACGACGCGCACTGCTCGGGACGTCCTGGTGGACTCCCGTGCGGGTCGTGGCGCTCGTCGCGATCGGCATGTTCGCCCTCGGCATGGTCCAGAAGCTGCCCTGCTACGACAGCGGCTGGTTCTTCGGCGCGAGCTCGCAGTACACGCACGCGTGCTACTCGGACATCCCCCACCTCTACCAGGGACGCGGATTCGCCGACGGGCTCGTGCCCTACTTCGACAGGCTCCCCGGCGACATGGACTACCTCGAGTATCCGGTGCTCACCGGTGTGTTCATGGAGGTCGCTTCGTGGCTGACGCCGCACAGCGGTGCCCTCCAGACCCGGGAGCAGACCTACTGGATGGTCAACGCCGGGATGCTCATGGTGTGCGCTGCGATCATCGCCGTGTGCACCGCCCGGATCCACCGCAGGCGCCCCTGGGACGGCCTCCTGGTCGCTCTTGCGCCCGCCTTCGCGCTCACGGCCACCATCAACTGGGACCTGCTCGCCGTGGCCCTGCTGGCCGCCGCGATGCTGATGTGGTCGCGTGGCAGAGCCCTGGCCTTCGGTGTCCTGGTCGGACTCGCCACGGCCGCCAAGTTCTATCCGTTCCTGGTGCTCGGACCGCTCCTCGTGCTGTGCTGGCGGGCGGGCAAGTGGCGGGAGTTCTTCACCGCCCTGCTGGGTGCCGTGGGCGCATGGCTCGTGGTCAACCTGCCGGTGATGTTCCTCGCCCCGGAGGGCTGGGCGAAGTTCTACAGCTTCAGCCGGGACCGCGGGGTCGACTTCGGCTCGGTCTTCCTGTTCATCTCGCGGTGGCTCAACATCGAGATCACCAAGGACACCGCCAACACCTGCGCGCTGATCATGATGCTGTTCGCCTGCGTGGGTATCACCGCGATGACGCTGACGGCCCCACGCCGCCCGCGCTTCGCGCAGCTCGTGTTTCTGATCGTCGCGGCGTTCATCCTCACCAACAAGGTCTACTCGCCGCAGTATGTGCTGTGGCTGGTGCCCCTTGCCGCACTGGCCCGGCCGCGCTGGCGGGACTTCCTGATCTGGCAGGCCTGCGAGGTGGCGTACTTCCTGGGGATCTGGATGTACCTCGCGTACACGACCAGCGGAGACGCCCACAAGGGACTGCCGACGGACGGATACCAAGTCGCCATCGCCGTCCACCTGTTGGGGACCCTCTACCTGTGCGCCGTCGTCGTTCGCGACATCTTCATGCCGGAACGTGACATGGTGCGCCGGGCCGGTGACGACGATCCGTCCGGCGGAGTGCTGGACGGATCGCAGGACGTCTTCGTGCTGGGCGCCGCCGCCCACCCGCCGCGCCATGCGGCGCACCTCGAGGGGCCGTACGTGGACTGGGGCGGCCGGGGTGCGGAGCCCACCGAGAATGGTTCGCCCTGAGCGAACACGTCGTAGGGGCGCCACGCAAAAGGCCGTACACGGGTTCCGTGTACGGCCTTTGTGCTGTCCGGCTCCGGACTCAGCGGTCGACGATCCGGTCGAACTGCGTGGTGGTGTGCCGCAGATGGGCCACCAGCTCGTCTCCGACCTTGGGCTCCGTGGCGTCCGAGGGGATGAACAGGATCGAGACCTGCATGTGCGGGGGCTCGGCGAACCAGCGCTGCTTGCCCGCCCAGACGAACGGCGAAAGGTTACGGTTCACCGTCGCGAGGCCGGCCCGGGCAACGCCCTTGGCGCGGGGCATGACGCCGTGCAGGGCCTTGGGGGCCTCCAGACCCACCCCGTGCGACGTTCCGCCCGCCACGACGACCAGGAACCCGTCCGAGGCCGCCTTCTGCTGCCGGTAGCCGAATCGTTCACCCTTGGAGACGCGTGTGACGTCCAGGACGGCCCCGCGGTACTCGGTCGCCTCGTGGTCCCCCAGCCACAGCCGGGTGCCGATGCGGGCGCGGAAGCGGGTCTGCGGGAACTGCTGCTGCAGCCGGACCAGTTCGTCGGCCTTGAGGTGGCTGACGAACATCGTGTGCAGCGGCAGCCGGGCCGCGCGCAGCCGGTCCATCCAGCCGATGACCTCCTCGACGGCGTCGGAGCCGTCGGTGCGGTCCAGCGGGAGGTGGATGGCGAAGCCTTCGAGGCGGATGTTCTCGATGGCGGCGTGCAGTTGCGGCAGGTCCTGCTCGCTGATGCCGTGGCGCTTCATCGAGGACATCACCTCGATGACCACACGGGCGCCCACCAGCCCGTACACGCCGTCCACGGACGACACCGAGCGGATGACACGGTCGGGCAGCGGCACGGGCTCCTCGCCCCGCCGGAACGGCGTCAGCACCAGCAGGTCGCCACCGAACCAGTCCTTGATCCGGGCCGCCTCGTACGTCGTGCCCACGGCGAGGACGTCCGCGCCCAGACGCGTGGCCTCCTCCGCCAGCCGCTCGTGGCCGAAGCCGTAGCCGTTGCCCTTGCAGACGGGGACGAGCCCCGGGAACTGCTCCTGCACCTGCTTGTGGTGTGCCCGCCAGCGCGCGGTGTCGACGTAGAGCGTGAGCGCCATGGCCGGTCCCGGAACCTTTCTCGTGGCTGGGGTATCTCAGAGGTCTGAACTGGAATTGTGACGGATCCGCCGGTCCGACGGGATGGCGCCGGGCCGCCGGAGCGGTCCGGTACGGGGCTCCGGCGTGGTCAGCGGCGCGACATGTAGATGTCGAGCGCCTTGTGGAGCAGCTTGTTGAGCGGGAAGTCCCACTCGCCGAGGTACTCGGCGGCCTGTCCGCCCGTGCCCACCTTGAACTGGATCAGACCGAAGAGGTGGTCGGTCTCGTCCAGCGAGTCGGAGATGCCCCGCAGGTCGTAGACGGTGGCGCCGAGCGCGTAGGCGTCGCGCAGCATCCGCCACTGCATGGCGTTCGAGGGCCGGACCTCACGGCCGATGTTGTCGGAGGCGCCGTAGGAGTACCAGACGTGCCCACCGACCACCAGCATCGTCGCCGCCGACAGGTTCACGCCGTTGTGGCGGGCGAAGTAGAGCCGCATGCGGTTGGGGTCCTCGGTGTTGAGGGCCGTCCACATGCGCTGGAAGTACGACAGCGGCCGGGGCCGGAAGTGGTCGCGCACCGCCGTGATCTCGTACAGCCGCTGCCATTCCTCGAGGTCGTGGTAGCCGCCCTGGACGACCTCGACACCGGCCTTCTCGGCCTTCTTGATGTTGCGGCGCCACAGCTGGTTGAAGTTCTTGTGGACCTCTTCCAGGGAACGGTTCGCCAGCGGCACCTGGAAGATGTAACGGGGCTGTACGTCGCCGAAGCCGGCGCCGCCGTCCTCGCCCTGCTGCCAGCCCATGCGGCGCAGTTTGTCGGCCACCTCGAAGGCGCGCGGCTCGATGAAGTCCGCCTCGATGTCACGCAGGCGCTTCACGTCCGGGTCCTGGATGCCCTGCTTGATGGAGTTGGCCTCCCAGCGCCGGATGATCACCGGCGGGCCCATCTTCACCGAGAAGGCCCCCTGCTGCTTGAGATGCGCCAGCATCGGCTGGATCCAGTCGTCCAGATTCGGCGCAAACCAGTTGATGACCGGACCCTCGGGCATGTACGCGAGATAGCGCTTGAGCTTGGGCAGCTGGCGGTAGAGCACCAGCCCCACGCCCACCAGTTCGCCGCTCCTGTCGAACCAGCCGAGGCTCTCGGAGCGCCACTCCGCCTTGACGTCTGCCCAGGCCGGGACCTGCATGTGGCTCGCCGCCGGCAGGCTCTGGATGTACGCCAGATGCTGCTCGCGACTGATCGTCCTCAGGGTCAGGCTCATTCGGGGCGCTCCTCGGGCTGGTGTGTCCCCATGGGTACAGGGGCTCCGGCTCTCGCGCCGAAGCCTACTGCGCCCTGCGAGCGGCCCGTCTGGCCCTATGGAACCTGTGTGCCCGGCGGGGCGCCGGACGGCGCTGCAGGCCGGTCGGCGCCCCCACTGGTCAGCCGCCGAAGACACCTCCGAAGAGGCCGCCATGGGCCATGCCGAGGAAGAAGCCGATGGCCGAGGCGCCGAGGCCCAGAATCAGCCCGAAGCGCTCACGCGTCGTCTCGGAGATGAACTGCCCGTACGCGCCCGTGACGATCCCCACCAGACCGGTCCAGGAGCTGATCAGATGCAGGTTGTGGAACATCGCCGTGACGAAGGCCGTGATCCCGAGTACCAGGGTCACCGCGAGCAGGGTGTCCTGGACGGGGTGGGCCTTGCCGTCCGTGGCGAAGAGGGAACCGGTGGTGTTGGGTCGCAATACCTGTGCCATGGGGCACCTCCTGCGGAAGGCGGCGCATCGTAGCGCCATACACACCCGATGTGTACAGATTGACGGGCTCCGCGGCCGGATTTCAACCGGAAGCACGTGTGCAGGTACTCTGTACCGTCTGCACCGGTGTCTGCCCAGGAAGAGCCAAGGAATTCATCCAGGCCGGGCCTGGGGAAACCGCCGACCGACCCCGATTGTCAGTGGCGGCCGATACCGTTGCGTACGCATCACAACCCTCCTGCCACGGAACGACCGTGGCCGCTGAGTCCAAAGGAGGTGGGTTCCACATGCGTCACTACGAGGTGATGGTCATCCTCGACCCCGATCTCGAGGAGCGCGCTGTCTCCCCGCTGATCGAGAACTTCCTTTCTGTCGTCCGTGACGGTGGCGGAAAGGTCGAGAAGGTCGACACCTGGGGCCGTCGTCGTCTCGCGTACGAGATCAAGAAGAAGCCCGAGGGCATCTACTCGGTCATCGACCTGCAGGCCGAGCCTGTGGTCGTCAAGGAGCTCGACCGCCAGATGAACCTGAACGAGTCGGTCCTCCGGACCAAGGTCCTCCGCCCCGAGACCCACTGAGCATTCCACTCAGCTGATCTCGGGATTCGAGTAGCAGCAAGCAGCCAGCAGCAAACCCGCCGAGAGGTTCCCCCATGGCAGGCGAGACCGTCATCACGGTCGTCGGCAATCTTGTCGATGACCCCGAGCTGCGCTTCACCCCGTCCGGTGCGGCGGTCGCGAAGTTCCGCGTCGCGTCCACTCCCCGCACCTTCGACCGCCAGACGAACGAGTGGAAGGACGGCGAGAGCCTGTTCCTGACCTGCTCGGTCTGGCGTCAGGCGGCGGAGAACGTCGCCGAGTCGCTCCAGCGAGGCATGCGCGTCATCGTGCAGGGCCGACTGAAGCAGCGGTCCTACGAGGACCGAGAGGGCGTCAAGCGCACGGTCTACGAGCTCGACGTCGAGGAAGTCGGCGCGAGCCTGCGCAACGCCACGGCCAAGGTCACCAAGACCGCCGGCCGCGGTGGCCAGGGTGGTTACGGCGGCGGTGGCGGCCAGGGTGGCGGCGGCTGGGGCGGTGGCCCCGGTGGCGGCCAGCAGGGCGGTGCTCCGGCCGACGATCCGTGGGCGACCGGCGCTCCGGCCGGTGGCCAGGGCGGTGGCGGCTGGGGCGGCGGCTCCGGCGGCTCCGGCGGCGGCGGCTACTCGGACGAGCCCCCCTTCTAGGCCTTCGGGCCGGGCCCTGTGGGCCGGGCCGGGTCAAGGGCGGGCCGTACCCCAAACTTCTTGATCACACAGGAGAAACACCATGGCGAAGCCGCCTGTGCGCAAGCCGAAGAAGAAGGTTTGCGCTTTCTGCAAGGACAAGGTCACGTACGTGGACTACAAGGACACGAACATGCTGCGGAAGTTCATTTCCGACCGCGGCAAGATCCGTGCCCGCCGCGTGACCGGCAACTGCACGCAGCACCAGCGTGACGTCGCCACGGCCGTGAAGAACAGCCGTGAGATGGCGCTGCTGCCCTATACCTCCACCGCGCGCTAAGGGAAGGGTGACCGACTCATGAAGATCATCCTCACCCACGAGGTCTCCGGCCTCGGTGCCGCGGGCGACGTCGTCGACGTCAAGGACGGTTACGCTCGCAACTACCTGATCCCGCGGAAGTTCGCGATCCGCTGGACCAAGGGTGGCGAGAAGGACGTCGAGCAGATCCGTCGTGCTCGCAAGATCCACGAGATCCAGACCATCGAGCAGGCCAACCAGATCAAGGCCCAGCTCGAGGGCGTGAAGGTCCGCCTGGCCGTCCGCTCCGGCGACTCCGGCCGTCTCTTCGGTTCCGTCACCCCGGCCGACATCGCTTCGGCGATCAAGGCCTCCGGTGGCCCCGAGGTCGACAAGCGCCGCATCGAGCTGGGCGCGCCGATCAAGACGCTGGGCGCGCACGAGACGTCCGTGCGTCTGCACCCCGAGGTTGCCGCCAAGGTCAACATCGAGGTTGTCGCAGCCTGACACTGCGTTCGGCTTGAACAGCTGCTCGGCTTGAACAGCTGAGAGAAGGGCCGCACCCGTCTTGGGTGCGGCCCTTCTTCGTGGCTGGAGGAAGCACTGGAGCAAGTAGTTGGGTTCCGTTTCACGTGAAACAGCGTGAATCGCGGCCATGTTTCACGTGAAACAGCACGAAGTCGAGGCCGTCGACCGGTCAGCGCGTCGCGCCTGTCACGATCCAGCGGCCCGAGCGGGAGCGCAGCCACAGCGTGAGCATTCGTACCGTCATCATCAGCGTCATCGCGGCCCACAGGGCGGTGAGTCCGCCGCCGAGGACCGGGACGATCAGGGCCACGGGAGCGAAGACCACCAGTGTCAGCAACATCGCCCACGCCAGATACGGTCCGTCCCCCGCGCCCATCAGCACGCCGTCCAGCACGAAGACGATGCCGCAGATGGGCTGCGACACCGCCACGAGCACGAGAGCGGGCAGGGCCGCATGGTGGACGGCCGTGTCGCTGGTGAACAGCGGTAGGAACAGCGGCCGGGCCGCGAGGACCAGTAGTCCGAGGACGACCCCTGTGACGGTTCCCCACTGCACCATGCGTCGGCATGCCTCGCGGGCGCCCTGAGCGTCGCCGGCGCCGAGAAACCGCCCGATGATGGCCTGCCCTGCGATGGCGATCGCGTCCAGGGCGAAGGCGAGCAGGCTCCACAGAGACAGGATGATCTGGTGGGCGGCGATGTCCGCGTCCCCGAGGCGGGCGGCAACGGCAGTGGCGATCATCAGGATCGCCCGCAGGGAGAGCGTACGGACCAGCAGGGGCAATCCCGCCTGTGCACAGGCACGTATCCCGGCCGCGTCCGGGCGCAGCGACGCACCGTGCCGACGCGCTCCGCGGATGACGACGTGCAGGTACATCGCTGCGATGCCGCACTGGGCGATGACGGTGCCCCAGGCGGAACCGGCGATGCCCAGGCCGACGCCATATACGAGGCCCGCGTTGAGCGCGGCGTTCGCGACGAAGCCGCCGACGGCGACGTACAACGGCGTCCTCGTGTCCTGCAGACCGCGCAGGACACCCGTCGCAGCGAGCACGACCAGCATCGCGGGGATGCCGAGTGCCGAGATCCTCAGATACGTCGTCGCATACGGGGCGGCCGTCTGCGAGGCACCGAAGAGGTCCACGATGCCGGGGGCCGTGGGCAGGAGCACGGCGATGACGCCTGCCCCCAGCAGCAGCGCCAGCCAGATGCCGTCCATGCCCTGGCGGATGGCGGCTCGCAGATCGCCAGCGCCGACGCGACGGGCGACCGCTGCTGTGGTGGCGTATGCGAGGAAGATGAAGACGCTCACAGCCGTGGTGAGAAGCACCGAAGCGACGGCGAGGCCGGCCAGTTGTGCGGTGCCGAGATGGCCGACGATCGCGCTGTCGGCCATCACGAAGAGGGGCTCTGCGACGAGTGCGCCGAAGGCCGGAACGGCCAGGGTGACGATCTCCCGGTCGTGCCGACGTCGGATGGCGCGGGGTGTCGCGGGAGCGTGTGTCATGGCCATCAATCTAATCGTCCACAGGTAAGAGATGCAATCGGGTACTGGTCCTTACTTCGGCTCTAGCGGGGTGTGGCGCTGTGTACCGTTCGCGGCGATCTTGATCCGACTGGGGAAGTTTTTCTTCTGCACAGCCGGTGGACGGGAAAAGTGCAGGTCAGGGTCGATTCAGTGGACGGACTGAGGGCTTGTTCACAGGGCTGTCCACCGTGTCGTGCACAGGTTTCGCGGAGTTGTCCACAGCATCGGGGCCGTCGTCCACATGGCCTGTGGATAACCAGATTGGCTGACGGTGCCGACGGGCCTAACGTGGTCCGGCGCCCGCTCCCCCCTCCGTCCTCGGAAAACGTGCAAACCCGACGCGTCTGAACCGGAGCTGGGCTTCTCGGTTTGTCAGTGTCGTGCCCTAGAAATGAGGTGCACGGCGAGGTCCGCGCGGCGGACGGGAGGAGGCGGCCCGGTGAGCATTTCCGAGCCCTTGGACGATCCGTGGGCCGACAGCGGTCCCAGTGATCGTGTCCCCGCCTCCCGTCAGCGCCGTGACGGCGGCCGGGGTCGCGACGAGCAGCACGACCGGGGTTCGGACAGCGGGGCGTGGGACGGTGCGGGCTCCTCCTTCGAGCGCGTCCCGCCCCAGGACCTGGACGCCGAGCAGTCCGTCCTCGGCGGCATGCTCCTGTCCAAGGACGCGATCGCCGACGTCGTCGAGGTCCTCAAGGGCCATGACTTCTACCGGCCCGCACACGAGACGATCTACCAGGCGATCCTCGACCTGTATGCGAAGGGCGAGCCGGCCGACCCCATCACGGTCGCAGCCGAGCTGACCAAACGCGGCGAGATCACCAAAGTCGGCGGCGCCCCCTATCTGCACACGCTGGTCCAGACGGTCCCGACCGCGGCGAACGCGGAGTACTACGCGCAGATCGTGCACGAGCGTGCGGTCCTGCGCCGTCTGGTCGAGGCCGGTACGCGCATCACACAGATGGGATACGCGGCGGACGGCGATATCGACGAGATCGTCAACAGCGCCCAGGCCGAGATCTTCGCTGTCACCGAGCAGCGCACCGCTGAGGACTATCTGCCGCTCAGCGAGATCATGGAAGGTGCGCTCGACGAGATCGAGGCGATCGGCTCGCGGTCGGGGGAGATGACCGGTGTACCGACCGGCTTCACCGACCTCGACCAGCTCACCAATGGTCTGCACCCCGGTCAGATGATCATCATCGCAGCCCGTCCTGCAATGGGTAAGTCGACGCTCGCCCTGGACTTCGCTCGCGCCGCATCGATCAAGCACAACCTGCCGAGCGTGATCTTCTCGCTCGAAATGGGCCGCAACGAGATCGCCATGCGTCTGTTGTCCGCCGAGGCGCGGGTGGCCCTGCACCACATGCGGTCCGGCACGATGACGGACGAGGACTGGACCCGGCTCGCGCGCCGTATGCCGGACGTCTCGGCCGCCCCCCTCTACATCGACGACTCGCCGAACCTGTCGATGATGGAGATCCGCGCCAAGTGCCGCCGCCTGAAGCAGCGCAACGACCTGAAACTGGTCGTCATCGACTACCTGCAGCTCATGCAGTCCGGCTCCAAGCGGTCCGAGAGCCGACAGCAGGAGGTCTCCGAGATGTCGCGAAACCTGAAGCTTCTGGCCAAGGAACTGGAACTGCCGGTGATCGCGCTCTCGCAGCTCAACCGAGGCCCCGAGCAGCGCACGGACAAGAAGCCCATGGTGTCCGACCTGCGTGAGTCCGGCTCGATCGAGCAGGACGCCGACATGGTGATCCTGCTGCACCGCGAGGATGCGTACGAGAAGGAGTCGCCACGCGCGGGCGAGGCGGACATCATCGTGGGCAAGCACCGTAACGGCCCCACGGCGACGATCACGGTCGCGTTCCAGGGCCACTACTCCCGTTTCGTGGACATGGCGCAGACCTGACCGGCCTCTGCTGGGTCTCAATATCCGTGGCACAGTCTCAGGTCCGGTGGCACGGCGATGGCATTTACGCCGTCGGTGTGAGGCGCGCAGGTCGAAGTTCTCACTTCTTGAGGAAGGTGGCCGCGGCCACCGAGCGTCTCACCGCCCCAGACCGGCAGCCTTGATCGGGCGCTGCGCGAAGACGTCCTCACGGCGGTCTTCCAGCTGCCGCCATGCGTTCTTGCGGTCCCGCTGGGAGAGCCGGTCAAGATACCTGTGGCCGGCGAGATGATCGGTCTCATGCACGGGGTCGTGCACGCCCCTGGCGCCTGAGGCAGCACACCCCAACCACCGGTGCACCCGCGGAGGAGCAGTTCGGCGACTTGGCCCGAGGGCTGGAGGACGAGAGCCGGCAGCGATGGCTCGCCCAACGCGACCAAGCGCCGACGGAATGGCGCCACGACGAGCCTTCAGCGCCGTCGCTTACCTGAGGCCCGAAGAGATGAGGCGGGTCGCGGACGCCATCCGACGGGTACTCGCCCCTTACCGAGCCCGCGACGAGGCTGAGACAGCAGGCAGATGCCGCGGCGTGAGACAACCCGAAAACGTCAGGTCATCGCGTCCTTGCAGGACGCGGAAGGTGAGAACCTACACCGCCCACGCAAGGTGGGTCATCCGACGACCTTGTACAGAACCTGTCGGTCCGGCCTGACGGCCACCATGCGCAGTGCCGGGTCGTTGTCGGGGAGGCCGCCGTCACCGACTCCGCGGAGGAGCCACTTGGCGTGGTAGCGATGTAGCGCGGCCAACTGCTCGTTGCGTGTGGCATCGGGAGAGAAGAAGCGCGCGACGGTGGTGTACCTCTCCTGCTCGTCCGGCAGGAAGACGTCCTCGAAGCCGGGGGCCACGGTGTAGGCGCCGTACGCCGGGATCATCGTGCTTGCGGCGAACGTCGCCATGACTGTGTCGCCGGGCTTCACCCATGGCGTCATCCAGTCGTAGCCCTGCCGGGTGGGCCAGGTTTTCTCCTGCACAGCCTGTGGCAGCGCGTCACCTACGAACACATAGCCGAGCGTGCCGGCCTGAGCCCAGCAGCCGATCAGCAAGGCGGCACTTGCGATCGTCAGGAAGGCGTTACGGGCGAGCCTGCCGACGCCTTCGGCCAGTGTGAGTGCGAGGGCCAGTTGTGCGGGGATGACAGCTGCGGGCAGAGCCCTACCCCAGGACCAGTGGTCCGTGAGACCGCCGGCCAGAACTGTCAGCGTGCCGAGCAGGCAAAAGATGGCGAGCGGGTCGCGCTTGTTCCGCCACCACCGGTGCAGCAGGACCAGCACTCCAACCGACGCGGGACCGAACCGCGACCACATGTCGCTGTACAGCGGGCGGTGGATCTCCTCGAGCCCCTGGAACCCGAACAGGGAGAAGAACGAGTAGTACGGCCACAGAGCGACCACCGTGAGGCCGAGCGCCAGCCCCGTTCCGCAACGCATCCAGACGACCCGGTTCGGCCAGGGCCGTGTGCCGAGCAGGACAGCCATGGCCCCGAGCGTGGCGACCACCCCCGAGAACTGGTGGCTGAGGAGGATCACCGCCCACAGCAGGCCGAGCCCGAGAAATGCCCGCCAGGGGGCTGATGAGCGCAGTGCCTTGGTGAGCAGTGCCCAGAAGTGGAAGGAGAGCGCGACCACGAATGTGCTGGGGTAGGAGATGACCAGTGCGAGGGAGCCGAGTTCGAGGAATCCGCTCCATGCCAGCCATGGGGGACCCCAGAGCAACAGAAGGCAGAGCACGGCCAGGTGGGGTGCCAGGCGACGGTTGCTGAGCGTCCGTGTGAAGTGCCAGATGCCGGTGAGCAGGAGGGTGAGTGTGACCAAGGCGGCGAGGCGGAGGATGGAGAAGGTGTTCCATCCGCTCGCCTTGGCCACGATGCCGAGCAGCACGGTCCACGGCGAGTAGTACGGACTGTCGGTGTCGGCGTCGACCTGTGGGCTGCCCGGATGGAACGGATCGGCCCTCAGACGCTCGATGGTGGCGGCGTGGAGGCCCAGGTCACCCAACCATGCCAGCCGCACGATCAGGAGCAGCAGGAACACGGTCAGCAGTACAACCGCGGTGCGTACGAGAGAGCTGGCGGCGGCATCGAAGTGCCAACGGGCCCGTGACCCGGGGTGAACGCCGGGGCTGTCTCCGCCGGCTTGGTCGAGAGGGTCTTGCCGCTTGCCGGGATGCTGCCCGGAGAGGACCGTGTCCGTCACCGCGGACCTCGATGACGGCACGTGGGGCGAGGCGTTATCGGCCTTTGGGTGGTTCATGCGCTGGTATTTACCAGTTTCGACACATCCGACAGCAGACGTGTCATGCGTGTCGTGCCGGTGACCTCGGGTAAAAGCACTCGACGTGGGATGCGGGGGCGGGTGGACTGGGGGCCATGACGAGATCTCAGGAAGAGCTGCTTCCCGCCACACGCCGGGCCCTGCTGCACCGGATCGCCGTGGCACAGGCCGAGGGACGGGCGCCGTCGCTGGTGGCGGCGGTCGTCCGGGACGGGCGGACGGTGTGGCACGGCTCCCGAACGTCCGTGGACGGCCATGCCCCGGATGAGAACGTGCAGTACCGGATCGGCTCGATCACCAAGACGTTCACCGCGGTCCTCGTGCTGCGGCTGCGCGACGAGGGCGTCCTGGACCTGGGTGATCCCCTGGAGAAGCATCTGCCCGGTACCGCCGCGGGGGAGGCCACCATCGCCCAACTGCTCGCTCACACGGGCGGTCTGGCGGCCGAGTCGCCGGCGCCGTGGTGGGAGCGCACGCCCGGCTCGTTGCGCCCCGAACTCGCGGACGTGCTGGGCAAGCAGCCCCTGCGGCACCCGGTCGGCCGCAGGTTCCACTACTCCAACCCCGGCTATACCCTCCTGGGTGCGCTGGTCGAGGAGTTGTGCAGGGCTCCCTGGGAGGACGTGCTGCGGCGCGAGGTGCTGGAACCGCTGGGGCTGCACCGCACGAGCGGCCGTCCTCAGGCGCCGCACGCGGGCGGCTGGGCCGTGCACCCCTGGGCGGACGTGATGCTCCCGGAGCCCGCCGAGGACCTCGGCCGGATGGCACCCGCGGGTCAACTCTGGTCGACCACCGGCGATCTGGCGCGCTTCGCCGCGTTCCTCGCCCGTGGAGACGACAAGGTGCTGAGCCCGGAGTCCGTCCAGGAAATGAGGACGCCCGCCGCGCCGGCCGAGGCCGCGGACGTGGCTGCCGGTTACGCCTACTGTCTCGGACTGGAGCTACGGCGCCGGGATGGCCGTCTTCTCGTCGGGCACTCCGGCTCGCTGCCGGGCTTCCTCGCGAACCTCACGTTGAGCGTTGAGGACGATGTGGCGGCCGTCGTTCTCGCCAACTGCACCTCGGGGCCCCTGCTCTCCACCGTCGCCGCCGATCTCGTCGGCATCGTGGCCGAGGCCGAACCACGGATTCCCGAGCCTTGGCGGCCGCTGCCCGACGTCGACCGGGCGGTACTGGAGCTGGCGGGGCAGTGGTACTGGGGCACGCAGGGCTACGTACTGCGGCTGACGGACGACGAGGGTGTCTCGTTGGAGCCGCTCTCCGGTGTGGGCCGTCGCTCGCGCCTGCGGTCCAATGGTGACGGCACCTGGACAGGGCTCGACGGCTACTACGCAGGAGAGCTTCTGAAGGCCGTACGGCGGCCGGACGGGTCCGTGAGCCATCTGGACCTGGGGTCGTTCGTGTTCACGCGGCAGCCGTACGACGAAGGGTCTCCTGTACCCGGTGGGGTGGACCCGGAGGGCTGGAGCGGAATCCGCTAGGCGCCCCTGTCATCGGAGAGGGGCATGTTTCACGTGAAACATGCCCCTTCCTTACTAGCCGGTGTCAGAGCGGCCTGACCGGTATCAGAGTGACCGCTTGAAGCCCACATGCGAGGCTTCGAATCCCAGACGCTCGTAGAAGCGGTGGGCGTCGGTGCGGGTGGCATCGGAGGTCAGCTGGACCAACTGGCAGTCATGGCGTCGGGATTCCTCGATCACCCACTCGATGAGCTGCGTACCGAGGCCGCTGCCGCGCTCGTCGGCGTGGATACGAACGGCCTCGATGAGCGAGCGGGTCGCACCCTTGCGGGACAGACCCGGGATGATCGTCAGCTGGAGGGTGCCGATGACACGTCCGTCGCGTACGGCGACCACGAGATGCTGGTTCGGATCGCTGCTCAGCCGGTCCAGCGCGCGCAGATACGGCGCCAGGTCATCCGGTGACTCGCGATGAGCGCCCAGCGGGTCATCGGCGAGCAGGGCGACGATCGCGGGGACGTCGTCCGCGCCGGCGGGGCGTATTTCAAGATCTCCCATGCCTTCACCCTATGCAAGCCCGCACGACCTCTGGGTGAAGCAGGGCCTCTGGGCGAAGAGGGGGCGAGTGCGCCTCAGGCGGGCACGCTCAGGGACTCGACCGCGTGGACCAGAGGCGCCAGCTCGGGGTTCTTCGCCGCCTCGTCCAGCGCCTCGCGCAGGGCGGCGTCATTGGTGGGACGGGCCTCTTCCAGGAGTTCGAGGCCCGTCTCGCTGACGTTGGTGTAGATCCCGCGTCGATCGGTGGGGCAGAGGTAGCGCGAGAGCAAGCCACGGTCCTCCAGCCTGGTGACCAGCCGGGTCGTGGCGCTCTGGCTGAGGACCACCGCGTCCGCGACCTGCTTCATCTGCAGATGTCCCCCTTCGCCGTCGTGCTGTCGGCTGAGGACGTCGAGCAGGGAGTACTCCCGCACGCTCAGTCCGTGCTTGGCCTGCAGGGCGCGCTCCAGACGGGCCTCGATCCTCCCGTGCAGCAGGGAGAGGGCGCACCACCTCTGGGCCAGGGCGGTGAGCGCGGGGTCCGTCGCTGTCATGGCGTTCTCCTCCGTCCCGGAGCGACTCACATCCAGGATAGGGCACGACTGCAATAGCCCGCTGTTGCATATATAGCGCGTCTGCAATTATTGTGAAGGCGAGTTAAGCGCACATGCAATCGTTCGGGAAGGTCTACCCCATGCCTCTCGCGCTTCTGGCCCTCGCGATCGGGGCCTTCGGAATCGGAACCACGGAATTTGTGATCATGGGTGTGCTGCCCGAGGTGGCAGACGACTTCGGGGTCTCCATTCCCACCGCCGGGCTGCTCGTGACGGGCTACGCACTGGGAGTGATGTTCGGAGCCCCGATCATGACCGCGCTCGGCACCAAGGTCTCCCGCAAGCGGATGCTGATACTGCTGATGGGTCTGTTCATCCTCGGCAACCTGCTCTCCGCCGCCGCCCCGAACTTCGGGCTGATGCTGGCGGGCCGGGTGGTGGCCTCCCTCGCCCACGGCGCGTTCTTCGGCATCGGCTCGGTGGTGGCCGCCGAACTGGTCGCCCCGGAGAAGAAGGCCGGCGCCATCTCCATGATGTTCAGCGGCCTGACCGTCGCCAACGTCGTCGGCGTCCCGCTCGGCACGCTCATCGGGCAGTCCGTCGGCTGGCGGGTCACCTTCGCACTCGTCGCAGCGCTCGGAGTGATCGGACTGGTCGGGGTCGCGAAACTGGTTCCCGAGATACCCAAGCCGCACGGCGTGCACCTGCGCCATGAGCTGGCCGCCTTCAAGAACGTGCAGGTGTTGCTCGCCATGGCGATGACTGTCCTGGGCTTCGGCGGTGTATTCGCGGCGATCACCTACATCGCGCCGATGATGACCCACGTCACCGGATTCGCCGATGGGTCGGTCACCTGGCTGCTGGTCCTGTTCGGCCTCGGCATGGTCGGCGGCAACCTCCTCGGTGGCAGGTACGCGGACCGCGCGCTGATGCCGATGCTGTACGTGTCGCTCGGAGGCCTCGCGCTCGTGCTCGCGCTGTTCACCGTGACCGCGCACAACAAGGCCCTCGCCGCGCTCACCATTGTGCTGATCGGCGCCCTGGGGTTCTCGACGGTGCCTCCGCTGCAGAAGCGGGTCCTGGACCACGCCCACGGCGCCCCGACCCTGGCCTCGGCCGTGAACATCGGCGCCTTCAACCTCGGCAACGCCCTGTCGGCCTGGCTCGGCGGCCTCGTCATCGCAGCCGGCCTCGGCTACGCCGCCCCCAATTGGGTCGGCGCCGTCCTCGCCGTGTCCGCCCTGTTGCTGGCTCTCCTCTCCTCCGCCCTGGAGCGCCGTGAGACGGCTCCCAGCGCGGTCGTGGCGGGCGCCACACCCGGAGAACGGCGGACCGCCGTCCACCACTGAACGAAGAGCCCACTGAAGAACCCGGCACGCCTCCACATACCGGCGTGCGTCAGGTCAGCCCGCCGCCACCGTCAGCGGAGCGAAGCGGCGCGTCCAGTCACCGGGCAGGTCCGGGACGCCATAGGCCATGACGGTGTTCAAGCCGACGGAGGCCAGCCCGCGCTCCTTCAGCCATGTCAGCAGCTCCTCGTGCCGTACATCCACGTCGGTGCGCAACGGGCGGTCGGTGTGGGCGGCGAGGGAGGTGACGAGTGCCTTCGCCGTCTTCGTGTCGCGGGCAATGAGGGGGCCCACGACCTGGGTGTCCATGTTGGGCCAGGCGGCGGCATACCCGATGACCCGCCCGTTCTCCTCGGCGACACGCAACTGGTCGGCGAAGGCGGGCAGTCGCGTGAGCACATGCGTCCGGTCGGCGCCGAAGACCTCCTCGTCGAGCCGGACGAGAGTGGCGAGGTCCTCCGCCGCGGCCGGGCGGGTGGTGACGGTGGACAACGGTTCGCCGGCGGTGAAGTGGCCGCGCACCATCTCGGAGCTGCCGGTGACCTTGAAGCCAAGCTCCTCGTAGAGGGGACGGCCGTAGGGGGTCGCGTAGAGCGTGAGCGGGGTGGTGCCCATCTCCGCGACCACATGCCGCATCAGCCGGCGTCCGACGCCCTGACGGGCATGCCGCTCGGCGACGAGCACCATGCCGATGCCGCCCAGATCCGGACGATGCCGTGCGCCGTACTCGGTCACCACACAGGCGCTCACGAGACCGCCTTCGGGGTCGTCGATGCCGTAACCCTTCCCGGCGGCAAGGAGTAGTCCCCATTTGTGTTCCTCGCGGGGCCAGCCCCGATCCTCGGACAAGTCGGCGCAGGCGACGAGATCGCGGAGCGTCAGACGGCGGATGGGCAGAGCGGCGAGGGAAGGTGTCGACACGCAGGTCAGGCTGTCTGACATGGGCCACCGACGTCCACTGCTTTGCGGCCGAACGCACACGCTTTTGGCCATGCCATGGGGTGCCGGCCGCACAGCACAGGCGTAGGTGTTTCACGTGAAACGGTGAGGAGCCCGATCATGGCCTGCGCGGTGGGTGGCGCAACCGCTAGCCTCCCCGCCCATGGCGAGACTCCATCTCTTCGATCTCGACGGGACATTGCTGCTTGGAACGTCCGCGCCTGTGGAGATCTCACGGCAACTCGGTCTGGAGGCCGAGGCCGTGGCGCTCGACCGGGCGATCGGGGCCGGGTACATCGGACCTCCGGAGTACGCGACACGGGTGCATGCGCTGTGGTCGGAGCTCACGGAGGCGCATGTGGCGGCGGCCTTCGCGGCGGCTCCCTGGCTGTCCCGTATCGAGGAGGTGTGGACGGAGATCCGCGAGAACGGTGACTACTGCGCCGTCATTTCGCTCTCACCCTCTTTCTTCGTGGAGCGGCTCACGAAGTGGGGCGCCCATGCGGCGTACGGCTCACGGTTCCCGGCGCTGCCCTTCAGGGAACCGGTGGATCCCGCGGGGATCCTCAGTGCCGCCGCCAAGGTACGGATCGCGGACCGGCTCTGTGCGGAGTTCGGCGTGCAGCGTGCCGACTGTGTCGCCTACGGCGACTCGATGTCGGACAAGGACCTGTTCGAGGCGGTGCCGGTATCCGTAGCGGTCAATGCCGACCGGCATCTGGTGGGCCGCGCCACCCACTCCTACGTCGGGCGGGATCTGCGGGATGCCTATGAATTGGTGTGCCACGCCCGGTAATTGAAGGAATTGCTGGTTCGCCCGGCCGTCGATTCGTGACGGAGCAAGGGGGGACTTGTGTGTGCGCCAGTGACCGGTATGGTCGAGTCCGGTTCGTGTCCGGTGCGATGTGCGCACGTCTTGCGGGGCGCGAGCGCAGGCCAATGCAGCCTAACGGGACGGAGAGATCGAAGACCCGTATTTTCTGTTACGCGGCCGGGTGGGGGTCCCGGGTGGGATCCTGCGGTGAGAGTACTGCGGCCAATGTCACACTCTCGCCTTACTTGTCCGTACGCGGCGGGATTCCGGGTTGAATGTGGCCGCATTGGCCGTCAGGACTGAACGGGGACCAGCAAGACCGCCGGCGGGGAAAACAGACACCCTCCGACCGGGGAAGTGCGCAGACCGACCGAAAGATGTTCGAGGCGAGGCACACCATGGACGCTCCGACCACCACGTCGGCCGACAACGGCACGTCCGGCGGCAGCGGCGGGGGCGGCTGGTTCACGCCCCGCAAGAAGCCCGAGACGCCCCCGGACGGAGATCAGGAGACGTCCGAGGGCAGCCGTCTGGCCGCGATGCGCCCCGTCGGCCGGCCGGCGCCGAGCGAGGGCCCGGAGGAGTCGCGAATACCTCGGCCGCCGCAAGTGACCGCCCCGACGGAGCGTCCCCTCGCCGAACCGGAACCGGCCCACCAGGCAGCCCGCCCGGTCGCCGCTCCTGGCGAGCCGACGCAGGGCCTGTCCCGGAGTGGGGCTGCCACCTCCCAGGCCACGCAGGGCACCCCCGCCTGGTCGCCCTCCGCTGTCATGCACAGCCCCGCCGCCCAGACCGTCCCCGCTCCGCCGGCTTCCGACGCCCCGCAGCGCGACGCCCCTCCCGAACCGAGGGTTCCCCCTCAGCGGCCCACTCCCGTGTCCGGGGCATCCCCTGATGCCGTGCTGATCCGGCGGACCATGGCCGAGGTCGGACCCATCGCCGACAAGGTCACCTCGTACTTCTACGCACTTCTCTTCGTCCGCCACCCTGATCTGCGGTCGCTGTTCCCGCCCGCGATGGACACCCAGCGGGACCGGCTGCTCAAGGCGCTGCTGACCGCCGCCGAGCACATCGACAACACCCAGGTCCTCGTCGCCTATCTGCAGAACCTCGGCCGCGGCCACCGCAAGTACGGCACCCGCCCGGAGCACTACCCGGCCGTCGGCGAGTGCCTCATCGCCGCGTTGAGCAGGTACGCCGACCAGATCTGGGACGAGGCGACCGAGGCCGCCTGGGTGCGGGCGTACACGACGATCTCCCAAGTGATGATCGACGCGGCGGCAGCGGACGAGCTGGTGGCCCCGGCCTGGTGGTACGCGGAGGTGGTCTCGCACGACCTCCGGACCTCTGACATCGCAGTGATCACGGTCCGTCCCGACCAGCCGTACCCATTCCTGGCCGGGCAGTACACGAGCCTGGAGACCCCGTGGTGGCCGCGGATCTGGCGGCACTACTCCTTCGCCTCGGCGCCGCGCTCCGACGGACTGCTCTCGTTCCATGTGAAGGCGGTCCCGGCGGGCTGGGTCTCCAACGCGATGGTGCACCGGGCCCGCCCTGGTGATGTCATCCGGCTCGGCCCGCCTGCCGGCACGATGACCGTCGACCACACCACCGACACCGGAATGCTCTGCCTCGGAGGCGGCACCGGCATCGCGCCCATCAAGGCCCTGGTCGAGGATGTCGCCGAGCATGGCGAGCGGCGCCCCGTCGAGGTCTTCTACGGCGCCCGTACCGACCACGACCTGTACGACATCGACACCATGCTGCGGTTGCAGCAGAGCCATCCCTGGCTTTCGGTCCGTCCGGTCGTCGACGCACAGGCGCACATCCAGCTGCCGGACGTCATACGCGAGTACGGGCCGTGGCACGAGTACGACGCATACCTCTCGGGCCCGCCCGGCATGATCCGCAGCAGTGTGGACGCGCTCCGGGACATCGGCATCCCGTCGGATCGCATCCGTCACGACTCGGTGGAGGAGCTGGTCGCGGCCAGTGGCTGAGCCTCGGCGGCCGGTCGCGGATGAGTCCCGCAGAGAACCTGTTGAGGACGTCAGCCCAGGTCCGGTGCGTGCATCGCCCGTACGCCCTCGATGTTCCCGTCGAGGTAGTGCCGCAGCGACAGCGGTACGAGATGGACGGACGCGATGCCGACCCGGGTGAACGGCACCCGCACGATCTCGTACTCGCCGGTCGGCTCCTCGACCTCGGGGCCGTGCCGCAGGCGCTCGTCCATGGACTCGAGGCGGCAGACGAAGAAGTGCTGGACCTTCACACCGGTCGCGCCGCCATCCGCGCCGATGTGCTCGACCGTGTCCACGAAGCAGGGCACCACGTCGGTGATCTTGGCGCCGAGTTCCTCATGCACTTCACGGTGGAGCGCGTCGACGACGGTCGTGTCCGAAGGCTCGACCCCGCCACCCGGTGTGAGCCAGTAGGGATCGACGCCGGGCTTGGTCCGCTTGATCAGAATCAGGTCGTCACCATCGAGCAGGATGGCGCGGGCGGTGCGCTTGACCACGGGGCGAACGGTCATGGGTGAAATGTGGCCCAGCTTGTTCCACGTGAAACATCGCACACCCCACACGGCGTCGAACCCCGAGTGAACTCCGGATGGCACGCATGACGGACGCGAGAGCCCTCGTAGCCACCGAGGAGCAGCAGCAGTACAGCACCCGGCCCGGATGCCCCAACCGAAGTGACCCTCAGTGTCCGATCAACCCCAGTCCGTCGCCGTCCGCAGCAGCCACTCGTGGGCCCGTGCGATGTGCGGCATGGCCAGTGTGCCCGTACGGACCACGAGGAAGTAGGTCCGCAGCGGGGGCACCGCCGGTTCGTGGAGGGCCACCACATCGCCTTGTTCCAGGGCGGAGGCGCAGAGGTAGCGCGGCAGCACGGCGAGCCCGGCGCCGGTGGCGGCGCAGGCGAGGACCGCGCGCAGATCGGGGACGATGACGGTGCCGGAGGCGGCAGGGCGGCAGTCGAAGACGGAGGCCCAGTAGCGGGAGACGAACGGCAGTGATTCGTGCACCTCGACCACCGGGAGGTTCTCCAGCGCGTACGCGCCCTTGCGGCGCAGCTTGCCGGGGCTGATGCGCGAGGCCCATCGCGGCCCGGCGACCAGGACGTGCTCCTCGTCGCACAGTGGGGTCGCGGTGAGCAGTGCGCCGCGCGGCCGCGCCGTGGTGATGGCCAGGTCGTGGTGTCCGGCGGCGAGCCCTTCCAGCGTCTCGTCGGCGTTGCCGAAAGAGGCGCGCAGGGCGAGCCCCTGGCCGTCGTCGCCGGTCAGCTCCGAGAGCGCGGGCAGGGCACGCTCGGCGGTGAACTCGGGCGGCCCGGCGAGATGAAGGGTGCGCAGCGACGCCTGCTCGTCGAGACCTGTCTCGGCGATCTCCACGAGGGCGTCGAGATGCGGCGCCGCCTTGTGAGCGAGTTCGTCGCCGATGGTCGTCGGGGTCACTCCGCGGGCCTGGCGCAGGAAGAGCGGACGGCCCAGCTGTCGTTCCAGGGTCCGGATCTGGGAGGTGACGGCCGGCTGTGAGAGTCCGAGCAGCGCAGCGGCGCGGGTGAAGGAGCCGGCCCGGTGCACGGTCACAAAGGTGCGCAGCAGGGCCAAATCCATGGTGCTCCCTCCCCTCCCCGCGCCCCCGACCGCGCCCAACTATAAATAAGTCGATAGGTCTCTGTCGCTACTGTGATTGGACACTGACACAGAGTCAACTAGCCTTGGTCGCGCGGTTCTTCGCGCGCGGAACCGGGACGGTCCGAGCCACGAGGGGGGAGGTTCGGACCGTCCGTTGTACGTAGCAGGTGTCCCGGGGGGAATGCCTCGCCTCCCCGGAAGTGCGTAGGCGAAGCAATGGCCTGCCCTCAGGAGGTGGTCATTCCGCCGACTCGTCGAGCGCACGCAGCACATCCGCCACCAGGTCCTCGGGATCCTCGGCGCCGGCAGAGAAGCGGATGAAGCCCTCCGGCACCGCGTCTCCACCCCAGCGTCCACGCCGCTCGGCCGTGGAGCGTACTCCTCCGAAACTCGTCGCACTGTCGACGATGCGCAGTGCGTCCAGGAAACGATCGGCACGCGCACGCGTGGGCAGCGAGAACGACACCACGCACCCGAAACGGCGCATCTGCTGCGCGGCGATCTTGTGTGAGGGATCGCCGGGCAGGCCCGGATAACGCAGTCCGGTCACCTCGGTCCGCCCGCGCAGCGCCTCGGCGACCGCGCGGGCGTTGGCGGTCTGCCGGTCGGCGCGCAGTTGGAGCGTGGCCAGCGAACGGTGCGCGAGCCAGGCCTCCATGGGGCCCGGGATCGCCCCGACGATCTTGCGCCAGCGCCGCACGGAGGCCATCAGACCGGCGTTGCGGGACACCACGTACCCGAGCAGCAGGTCTCCGTGCCCGGTGAGCATCTTGGTGCCACTGGCCACGGAGAAGTCGGCACCCAGCTCCAGGGGCCGCTGGCCGAGCGGGGTCGCGAGGGTGTTGTCGACGGCGACGAGGGTGCCCTGCTCGTGGGCCGCCGCGACGAGCCTGCGCAGATCGCAGACGTCGAGACCGGGGTTCGAGGGGGTTTCGACCCACAGGAGCTTCGCGCCCTCCAGGACTTCGAGCTGGGCGTCGCCGCCGGTCGGCGCCGTGCGCACCTCGATGCCGTAGGCGGTCAGCTGCTCCCGCGCCAGCGGCAGCGCCTGGTAGCCGTCGTCGGGCATCACCACGGTGTCGCCGGCGCGCAGCTGGGAGAAGAGGACCGCCGAGATCGCGGCCATGCCGGAGGCGAAGGCGAGCGTTTCGACGCCGTCCTCGCCGGGCGCCTCCAGCTCGCCGATCGCCCGCTCCAGATGGGTCCAGGTGGGGTTCTCGTCACGCCCGTAGGTGTACGGGCCGGTCGGCTCGCCGGGCAGGTGGTAGTGCGCGGCGAAGACGGGACCGGGCAGGGTCGGCTCGTACTTGACCGGCTCGGGCAGCCCCGCCCGCACCGCGCGTGTGCCGTCACCGGTCCCCGCGCCGGACGTGCCGAAATCCCCTGACGTCATGCTGCCCGTGCCTCCACGTGTTCTCGTACCGCGGCGAGCAGGCCGGGGCTCGCCGCCTCCACCATCTCAAGACACTCCTCGAAACCGTCCATCCCCCCGTAGTACGGGTCGGGCACGTCGAGGTCGTCGCCGGCGGCCGGGTCGTACGAGCGCAGGAGCCGGACCTTCGCCGCGTCCTCCGGGGTGGGGGCGAGACGGCGCAGGGCCTTGAGGTGGCCGGCGTCGAGGGCGATCACGAGGTCGAGGCGGGAGAACCAGGAGGGCTGGAACTGGCGCGCGGTGTGATCGCCGTCGTAGCCGTTCTCCTCCAGGACGGCGACGGTGCGCGGATCGGCGCCGTCGCCCTCGTGCCAGCCGCCCGTGCCCGCGCTGTCGACCTCGACCAGATCGTCGAGACCGGCCTCCTCCACGCGCGCCCGGAACACGGCCTCGGCCATCGGCGAGCGGCAGATGTTGCCGGTGCAGACGAAGCAGACGCGATAGGACATGCGGTTTTCCCTCAGTCCTTGTCGTCGGGCAGGACGATGTGCAGTGCCCACGACACGATCGAGATGATCAGGCCGCCGACGACGGCTGTCCAGAAGCCGTCTACATGGAAGCTCAGGTCCAGCTTGCCCGCCAGCCATGAGGTGAGCAGCAGCATCAGGGCGTTGACGACCAGGGTTATCAGGCCGAGCGTCAGGATGAACAGCGGGAAGGTGAGCACCTTCACGATCGGCTTGACCAGGAAGTTCACCAGGCCGAAGAGCAGCGCGACGACGATCAGCGTGCCGATCTTCTTGCCGGTGCTGGAACCCGTCAGAGTGATCTTGTCGAGCAGCCAGACGGCGACGGCCAGAGCCCCCGCGTTGGCGATCGTCTTGACTACGAAATTCTTCATGTGTCTGATCGTGGCAGACGGGATCACCGGCGAGTAGCGAGCAAGGGCGGGCAAGTGCGATGAAGGCATTCCGGCTGGACGAACTGGAGGCGGAGCGGGCCGCCAACGAAGGCGCCTATCTGCAGTTCCTGCGGGAGCGGAACATGTCGGTCGGCCTGTACGCGCTCGACGCGGGCGACCTGGACCCGCAGAAGCCGCACCAGCAGGACGAGGTGTACTTCGTCGCCAGCGGTCGCGCCTCGATCACCGTGGGTATGGAGACCACCCAGGTCGCGCGGGGAAGCGTGATCTACGTCCCCGCCGGGGTCGCTCACAAGTTCCACCACATCACCGAGGACCTGAGGGTTCTGGTGGTGTTCTCTCCGCCCGAGAGCTGAGGACCGTCTCGGGGTTCCCTAGGGGGACTTTCAGGGGCGGACAAGGGATCCGAGGCGTCCGTTCCGCCCCCTGGCGGCCCTAGCATCGAAGGCAGGACATCGAAATACCCGGAAGCAGAGCCCCCGAACTGGACGCGGGGCAACGGGTGGAGAGACAAGGACAAGGGCGATGCGTGAGATCTTCGCGGGTTTGCCGTGGTGGGTGAAGTGGATCGCGGTGCCGGTCATCGCTCTGGTCGTCTTCGGCAGCGTGATCGCGACCGTCATCGGCTTCGTCATCGGGCTGCTCTTCAAGGTGCTGCTCTTCGTCGCGCTGGTCGGCGGACTGATCTACGTCGTACGGAAGTTCATGTCGAGCTCGACGTCACGCGGCGACTGGTGATCCGTGACCCGAGGCGGCCGGGCCACCGGGATATGCCGCGGGTCGGCGCGGGCCGGCGGGTGAGCGGTAACGGTCAAGGGGGAACAGGGATCTGAGGTTCCCTCGGGCGGGGGAAGTTTTCCCGGTGGGGCCGTCGTCGGGTGTCGGCGGGCCGTTAGAGTCCGGAGCTCGACGCGCGGCAGGCCCCGCGCGTGGCGCATCCACCTCCGTGTCCTCGCACGGGAGGCCCTCCTCGCGCTCCGGGAGTGACCATTGGCCACGGCTGACACCGCACCCGCCAACTCACCCGCCCCGCCCGCACAGCGGCGTACATCACCGGCGGAGGGGCACCTCCCGCCCGTGCAGCCGCACTCCATCACTCTCATCGGATCCGTGCAGCGGGCGATGCGGCTCCTGGAGGCCGTCGCCGGCCGCGAGCACGGGGCGCCCGCCAAGCAGCTGGCCCGCGAGGTCGGTCTGGCGCTGCCCACGGCGTACCACCTGCTGCGCACCCTGACCCACGAAGGCTATCTCCGCCGGGAGAAGGGCCTGTTCTTCCTGGGCGAGGCGGCCGAGCGGCTGGGTGGCTGCGCAGCCCAGCAGAAACGTCGCAGCATGGTGCACGACGCGCTCGCACAATGGCGTGATTCGATCGGTGCCCCCGTGTACTTCGCGGTTTACCGCGAGGGGGAGATCGACGTCCTCGGCGTCGCCGACACCCCGGGCAACCCGGCGGTCGAGGAGTGGGCGGACTTCCGCGAGACCGGGCACGCCCATGCGATCGGCCAGTGCCTGCTGTCCCAGCTGGACGAGAAGGCTCGCCGGGACCATCTCGACCGCTACCCCGTGCAGTCGATCACCCCGTACACGGTGCGCGACGACCGCACATTTCTTCGCCGACTGGAAAGTCTGGGGCGGATGGAGCCCGTCATCGAGCGCCAGGAGTACGCGCTCGGCACAGTCTGCGCCGCGGTTCCCCTCACCGCAGGGACGACGGCCGGGGCCATGGCCATTTCTCTGCCCTCTCACCAGGCCGACCGGTTGCTGCCGGCGGCACGTCGGTTGCAGACGGAGATCGACAGGCGACTAGGGACACTCGCCCTCTCTATCAGCATCTGAAAACTCACTCCTTGTGATCTGCCGTGTACTTTCAGCAAACTTCCAGCAGGTGTCAGGGGGTCATTCCTGGCCAGTCGACGGCTACTGACGGGGTAGGCGATGCGCGAGTCGGTGCAGGCAGAGGTCATGATGAGCTTTCTCGTGTCGGAGGAGCTCTCGTTCCGCATTCCGGTGGAACTGCGCTACGAGACCTGTGATCCCTATGCCGTACGGCTGACATTCCACCTGCCCGGTGATGCGCCGGTGACCTGGGCGTTCGGGCGTGAGCTGCTGGTCGACGGAGTGGGTCGGCCCTGTGGGGAGGGAGACGTCCGCATTGCGCCCGCTGAAACGGACACCTTCGGCGATGTGCTGATCCGGCTCCAGGTGGGCAGCGACCAGGCGTTGTTCCGGTCGGGGGCGGTGCCGCTCGTGGCGTTCCTCGACCGCACGGACAAGCTGGTGCCGCTCGGGCAGGAAGGCTCCCTCGCCGACTTCGACGCGCATCTGGACGAGGCGCTGGACCGGATCCTGGCGGAGGAGCAGAGCGCGGGCTGAGGCTGCCCGTGGCGCCGTAACGGTTCCTCGCGGATGTACGAGGAGTGGGTGCCGTAACGGTTCCTCGCTGCCTGTGCCGCAGTGGGTGCCGTAACGGTTCCTTGCGCGCCTGTGCCGCGGTGGGCGTCGCAGCGGGTCCTTACGCTCCTACGGCGCAATGGGTGCCGTAACGCTTCTGCGTGGGCGTCTCGGCGGCTTGTGGCGTCTCAGCGCCCGCGGCTTGCCTCAGTGCTTGCGGCGGCGGCCCCTGCCACTGCGGGCGGGTGCAGCGGCCGGGACGGCCGGTGTGGCCGGGCGGTCGGCCGAGACCACGACGGCGGCCAGGAGCGTGGTCACCGGCACCGAGGCGACCAGGCCGATCGAACCGACGAGGGTGCGCACGATCTCCTCGGCGACCAGCTCGCTGTCGGCGACCGTGACGACGCTGCTCTGCGCGATGGAGAAAAGCAGCAACAGGGGCAGGGCGGCGCCCGCGTACGCGAGAACGAGCGTGTTGACGACCGAGGCGATGTGGTCGCGGCCGATGCGGATGCCCGCGCGATACAGGCCGCGCCAGCCCGTCGACGGATTGGCCTCGTGGAGTTCCCAGACCGCCGACGTCTGCGTCACCGTCACATCGTCGAGGACACCCAGCGAACCGATGATGACGCCGGCGAGCAGCAGACCGCTCATGTCGATGGACGGATACAGGCCATGGATCAGACCGGTGTTGTCGTCCGTATTGCCGGTCAGCGCGGCCCAGCCGATGAACAGCGAGCCCAGTACACCGATCAGCGACAGCGAAATAAGTGTGCCGAGCACCGCCACGGAGGTGCGGGCCGAGAGGCCATGGCACATGTAGAGGGCGATCAGCATGATGGCGCTGGCCCCGACCACGGCCACGAGCAGCGGATTCGAGCCCTGCAGGATCGCGGGCAGGATGAAGAGGCTCAGCACCAGGAAGCTGACGGCCAGTGCGATGAGCGCCATGACCCCGCGCATCCGGCCCACGATCACCACGGCGACGGCGAAGATGCCCGCGAGCAGTGCCATGGGGAACTTGCGGTTCACATCGGTCACCGAGTACTGCAGGTCCTTGGGCGCGGAGGGTTCGTATGCGGCCACAACCTTCTCGCCCTGATGCAACTGCCGCGACTGGTCCGGCTGGACGATCTCGGTGAACGTTCGCCCCTTGTCCTTGCCCGTGTCGACGCGAATCGTTGCCTTCTTGCAGCTGCCGGTCGACTGCTGCTGAGCCGAGGAGCCCTCGGCAGTGGAGGTGTCGCCCGTCGGGGTCTCACCCGAGGCGTTCACGGACTTGCAGTCCACCTCCACGACCTGGGTGACCGTGGCCTGCTGGGTCTGCCGGTCGAAGCCGACCCCGGTGCGTTTGTGCGACGGCACGCCACCGGGCCACAACACCGCGAGACCGACCACGACAGCCACGGTGAACGGGATGAGGATGGCGGCAATGACTCTGCGCAGGTGTCGCGACACGGGGGCCGCGGGGCCGTGGCTGTGGGAGTGACCGTGGCCGCCGCCGGACCCATGGCCGTGGCCACCTCCGTGACCGCCCTCAGGCCCCTCTCCGGGGTCGTGGCCGTTTCTAGGTCCATGGCTGTACCTGTCGCCCGGGCCATGCCCGTAGGGCGGCTCTGAGGGCGGGGGTGGGGAGGGGTACCGCGTCGTCGTCACCGCCGCATCATTGCAAGAACGGGCGGAGCCCACTGTTCAGTGCGCCACATCAGACGCTAGCGTGGGAGGACCTTTGCACACGCGGGAGCTCGGAGCACCGGGCTGAGAGGGCGCTGACCTCCGCAAACGCGATGTTTCACGTGAAACATCGACATGCGGACACCGCTGCGTCGACCGCTGAACCTGTTACCGGGTAATGCCGGCGTAGGGAGTAGGTCTCATGACCATCAAGGATGCACACACGCCTGCCTCCACTCAGGGCGAACAGTCCCAGGAGGCCGGTAAGCCCATCGGCTGGCACAAGGCGTATGCCGAGGGTTCGCGCCCCGGCCTTCGGGTGCCGGTCCGTCAAGTGCACCTCACCAACGGGCAGTCCGTCACTCTGTACGACACCTCCGGCCCGTACACCGATCCACTCGTCGAGACAGATGTCCGCAGGGGCCTGGCGCCGCTGCGGGAGAACTGGATCATCGCCCGCGGTGACACCGAGGAGTACGCGGGCCGTCCCGTTCGGCCCGAGGACGACGGAATCAAGCACACCTCACCGCGCGGGGGACTGCGCAACCTCGACGCGGTGTTTCCGGGGCGGCCCCGCCAGCCCCGCAGGGGCCGTGACGGGAAGGCGGTGACGCAGCTCGCGTACGCCCGCCGCGGGGAGATCACGCCCGAGATGGAGTTCGTCGCGATCCGGGAGAACGTTTCCCCTGAGATCGTGTGCGAGGAGATCGCGGCGGGCCGCGCGGTCCTCCCGGCCAACGTCAATCACCCGGAGATCGAGCCGATGATCATCGGCAAGCGGTTCCTGGTGAAGGTCAACGCCAACATCGGCAACTCCGCGGTGACGTCCTCCATCGAGGAGGAGGTCGAGAAGATGACCTGGGCGACCCGCTGGGGCGCCGACACGGTCATGGACCTGTCCACCGGCCGCAACATCCACACCACGCGCGAGTGGGTGCTGCGCAACTCCCCCGTGCCCATCGGCACGGTGCCGCTCTACCAGGCCCTCGAGAAGGTCGACGGGAAGGCCGAGGAGCTGACCTGGGAGATCTACAAGGACACGGTCATCGAACAGGCCGAGCAGGGCGTGGACTACATGACGGTGCACGCGGGCGTGCGCCTGCCGTTCGTGCCGCTGACCGCGAACCGCAAGACCGGCATCGTGTCCCGGGGCGGCTCGATCATGGCGGCGTGGTGCCTCGCGCACCACAAGGAGTCGTTCCTGTACGAGAACTTCGAGGAACTGTGCGAGATCCTCGCCGCGTACGACGTCACATACTCGCTGGGCGACGGCCTGCGGCCGGGCTCGATCGCGGACGCCAACGACGAGGCGCAGTTCGCGGAGCTGCGAACTCTCGGGGAACTCAACCGCATCGCCAGGCGTTTCCACGTACAGACCATGATCGAGGGCCCGGGACACGTCCCGATGCACAAGATCAAGGAGAACATCGACCTTCAGCAGGAGATCTGCGATGAGGCTCCGTTCTATACGCTCGGCCCGCTGACCACGGACGTCGCGCCGGCGTACGACCACATCACCTCCGGCATCGGTGCCGCGATGATCGCCTGGTGGGGCACGGCCATGCTCTGCTATGTCACGCCCAAGGAGCACCTGGGTCTGCCCAACCGTGACGACGTCAAGACCGGCGTCATCACCTACAAGATCGCCGCCCACGCGGCCGACCTCGCCAAGGGGCACCCGGGTGCGCAGGAGTGGGACGACGCGCTGTCCGACGCGCGCTTCGAGTTCCGCTGGGAGGACCAGTTCAACCTGGCCCTCGACCCGGACACGGCCCGCGCCTTCCACGACGAGACGCTGCCGGCGGAGCCGGCCAAGACCGCGCACTTCTGCTCGATGTGCGGGCCGAAGTTCTGCTCCATGAAGATCAGCCGGAGCATCACGGAGAAGTACGGCAACGGTGCGGTCGAACCCGAGTACGACGAGGCTGCCCTGGAAGGCATGAAGGCCAAGTCCGAGGAGTTCGCGGCTCACGGCAACCGGGTGTACCTCCCGCTCGCCGACTGACGCCCTACCCGGTCGGATGCTGTCCCGGCAAGCCCGAGTGGCTGACCCGGGGCAGTGCCTTGCCGTAGTGCCGAAGCGTCGAATCGGTTGTGCCGTGATCCCGGCCCGCGGCTCTTGGGAGCGCGGGCCGGACGTCGGTTGGGGCGGCCGGTGGCCGGCGGAGGACGGTGGCCCTCACTCCGGCTGGTGCTCCGGTCCCCCGAAGTCGGGGCTGGTGAAGTCCGGGCTGGTGAAGCTGGGCCGGGGGCCCGCGGCCGGGCCGCTTTCGGGGCTGCTGAACCCCGGGCGGTCGTAGCCGAGGTGCGGTATGCGGCTCGGGGTCGGTTCCGGTGCCTTCCGGCTCATTGCGGTGCCCGGGTCGGCGAGCGCCTCACGGAGGAACGGCAGGATGCCGCGCTCCAGCAGCGCGTCGTGCCAGGCTTCCCTGGCCCGGGCCACCTCCGCCGTCAACTCCCCCCGCTCGCTTTCCTCCTGGGTGGAGGATCCGTTGCGCAGGGCGGTGAGCAGGAGGCCGATCGCGGCGACCAGGATCGCCGCCGCGGTCACCGCGCCGAAGACCCACCCGGTGGTCAGGAGGGTCCGGGCGAAGGCCTGGTCGGGGTTGACCATCTTGAGGATGTAGCCCACGAGCAGGAAGATCGCCGCGGCGGCACCGGCGAGGAAGGGGGCGAGTACCGCGACGACGGCACCGGCTCCGGCGCCGGCGGCGGCCTCTCCCACGGTGGCGGCGAGCCCCATGTCCATGTCCGGCTCCGAGAAGTCGGCGTCGCTCTCCTGGACGGTCGGGGTGGACGGCGCCGGCCGGCGCAGTTCCTCGCGGGCCTTCACATAGTGCTGATACTCGGTGGCTGCCGCTGCGGTGATGAGGGCGGTGGCGTTCAGCGCCATGGTGCGTAGCTGTTCGGGGTTGAGCCGCTGTCCCACAGCGGCCAGATCCGGGCGGTGTGGTGCGGAGCGCAGCGCCTCATCGAGGATCCGCTCGTAGTCCTGGCGGTCCTCGCTCAGCAGGTGCTGCGGAACGCTGTTCATGTGCATCCCCCGATGCTCCGTAGGGCTTGGGGCTCGGCATGCTGACGAGCCGTCGGGCAGAAACGGAGGGGAGCCTGCTACGGATAAGCCGATGGTAGAGCGGTGACGGCACACGGTGACAGGGGGTTTCCGGAAATTGCCCCCTGGCCGACGCGGTCGTCGAGGTCCCTCGTCGGGGAAACGCCTGCCCGTTGAACGCTCAGCCATCCAGGGGAAGTTGCTGGACCAGCAGCTTTCCGGCCATGGTCACTCCGCCGTCCATCGCGATCGCCAGCCCGTCCGCGTACAGGTGCGGACCCTCGACCACCGGACCCGTGCTGTTCTCACCCTCCTCCGAGCCGACCTCACCCAGGAGGTACGGAATGGGACTGTGGCCATGGACGATGCGCGTGCCGCCGTAGGTGTCCAGAAGGGAGCGCACCGCGTCGGCGCCGCCCTCGTCGCGGAAGGAGAAGCGCTTGGTGAACTTCCGGAAGAGGTCCCACACCTCGTCCGCGTCGTTGCGGGTGAGCGTCTCGCGGATCGTGTCGTTGACCGCTTCGATGGAGTCGCCGTAGTCGAGGTAGGCGGTCGTGTCCGAGTGGACCAGCAGATGCCCGTCGACCTCCTCGATCGCGTCGAGGCGGGCCATCCACTGGAGGTGGTGGTCCTGGAGGCGGTCCATGTCGGTCTTCTGGCCGCCGTTGAGCAGCCAGGCCGCCTGGAAGGTGGCGGTGCCCGCGCCGGAGTGGACCGGGGTGTCACCGAACCGCTTGGCGCCGAGCAGCAGCAGCTCGTGGTTGCCCATGAGTGCCTTGCAGTAGCCGCCGGCCGCGGCCGCCTCCGCGGACAACCGCATCACCAGATCGATGACGCCGATGCCGTCGGGCCCGCGGTCGGTGAAGTCGCCCAGGAACCACAGCCGTGCCGTGCCGCCCGACCAGAGGCCCGCGGCGTCGATGAGGCCCTTCTCCTGGAGTGCCGCGACGAGCTGGTCGAGATAGCCGTGGACGTCTCCGACGACGAACAGAGGACCGGGCCCGTCGGAGGGCTGCGGTGCGGGAACGGACGCGGTGTCGATGGTCACCTGAAGAGTGTCGCCGCGGTTGATGACCGGAAGGTCCCGCTCGGTGGGCGTGTACCCGTCGGAGTACCCGTGGGGATATGCCTCCGGTGCCGCGACGGGGCCGGTGACCTCGCCGGGGGGCGTGCTCTGCGCGTACGGACCGGTCTCATGGACGTATGCGGGCACCCGGAAGTCGCGCAACGTCGCCGTCCGCTCCGCCGCGGGTCCTTGACCGGCCCCCTGAGTCATCGACCCCTCCACCATCGCGCCGCATCTGCACCGCATCGGACTGCCTGGTCGCAGCGGCCCGCGGTGTCGTGGGCCCATCATAGGAATGCGGATCGCGCCATGTGATGACCCAGGGGTGGTGAATCGGAGAAGACCCCAGTTCACCGCGGCTTTCGCCCGGATTGGGCCGGGCTTTCCCCGCGGGGATCCCGGCATTGGGCGGTCCGCGGGCCACCTGGGCGTCACCCGCGGGCCACCGACGAGTTACCCCTCTTCGGGGGACCGGGGCGGGCTGACCGTGGTCCGGGGCGGACGCCGCTCGGACGAGGTACGCACGATCAGCTCCGTCGGTATCACCTGCTCGACCGGCTGCTCCGACTGGACCCCTTCGATGGCGTCGATGAGGAGCTGGACGACCGCGGTGCCGATCCGGCGCGGCTTCAGGGAGAGCGTCGTGACGGGCGGTTCCGTGTTGGCGTACACGGTGGACTCGCTGCAGCAGACGAGCAGCAGGTCGTCGGGGACGCGCAGTCCGTAGCGACGGGCGGCGGCCAGCAGGTCGGTGCCGTTCGGGTCGAAGAGCCCGTAGACCGCGTCCGGGCGGTCGGGCCGGGCCAGCAGCCGGTCGGCGGCCACGGCGCCCGCACATGGGTCGTGGGCCGGGTAGGCCTCGTAGACCGGGTCCTGTCCGACGCGCTCGCACCAGTTCAGGTACGCGGTCGTGGACAGGTGTGTGTACGTGTCGGTTGTGGTGCCGGTCAGGAGTCCGATCCGGCGGGCGCCCGCCTCCGCCAGGTGGTCGAGGATGCCCAGGACCGCGGCCTCGTGGTCGTTGTCGACCCAGGCGGTGACCGGGAGCGAGCCGGCCGGGCGGCCGTCGGAGACGACCGGTAAGCCCTGCCGGACCAGCTCGCTGACCACCGGGTCCTGGTCCGACGGGTCGATGACGACCGTGCCGTCCAGGGCGACGTTCGACCACACGTCGTGACGCGAGGTGGCGGGCAGGATGACCAGGGCGTAGCCGCGGGCGAGCGCGGCAGAGGTGGCGGCCCTGGCCATCTCCGCGAAGTACGCGAACTCGGTGAAGGTGAAAGGTTCATCCCCGTAGGTCGTCACGGTCAGGCCGATCAGGCCCGACTTGCCGGTACGGAGGGTGCGGGCCGCGGCCGACGGGCGATAGCCCAGCCGGTCGGCGACCTCGCGGACATGGCGTCGGGTGGCGTCCGGCAGCCTGCCCTTGCCGTTGAGGGCGTCGGAGACGGTCGTGATGGAGACCCCGGCGGCGGCGGCCACGTCTCTGATGCCCGCCCGGCCCGGCCGACTGCCTCGGCGGGAGGTCTCCGCCCGGCTCACCTGGTGCTTCCCTGCTGCTGTCATGGCGAGCCGATAGTAGGGCTCATGAGGTGGGGTAGTGCGGACGCATATGCACTCGTTGACAGACACGTTTCTGCATGGTCAATATCCGTCAAATGCCTTGGAAATTAAGGTAGTTGAGCGAATCGGCATCGATACGTGACTTGTCGGCACGCATGAGCCTGCCAAGTCGGCCATATTTCGAAGAGGTCTCAACTCACCTTCACGAGGGATGCGCGCCACGGCGTGAGCCACCGGCGCGTGCCCCAGGGAGCGACGCGCCCCCCGATTCGTGCGCCTTCATGCGGCGATGCACCGGGCACGGATGCGGTTGTCCACAGCCCATTCGCAGCGACGCCGAATCCTCATAAGGTGAGAAGCATTGGAAGCCGGCGGCGGTCATGAGCCGGTGGTGTGCGCGAGGAGGACTGCGGTGAGCGAGACGAGCCCGAGGCTGCGTGCCGAGCTGGAAGGTATCCCCACCTACAAGCCCGGCAAACCTGCTGCGGCCGGCGGCCCGGTGGCCTACAAGCTGTCCTCGAACGAGAATCCGTACCCGCCGCTGCCGGGTGTGATGGAGAGCGTGACTGCGGCGGCCGCGTCCTTCAACCGCTACCCGGACATGGCGTGCACGGGGCTGATGTCCGAGTTGGCGGACCGCTTCGGTGTGCCCCAGTCCCATCTTGCGACCGGCACGGGCTCGGTCGGGGTCGCACAGCAGCTGCTGCAGGCCACGAGCGGCCCGGGCGACGAGGTGATCTATGCCTGGCGGTCCTTCGAGGCCTACCCGATCATCACCCGGATCAGTGGTGCGACGGCGGTGCAGGTGCCGCTGACCCCGGGCGATGTGCACGACCTGGATGCGATGGCGGACGCGATCACCGACCGGACCCGGCTGATCTTCGTCTGCAACCCCAACAACCCGACCGGCACTGTCGTGCGCCGGACCGAGCTGGAGCGCTTCCTCGACCGGGTGCCGGGCGATGTGCTGGTGGTGCTCGACGAGGCGTACCGGGAGTTCATCCGAGACGTACAGGTGCCGGACGGCGTCGAGCTGTACCGCGAACGGCCGAACGTCTGCGTGCTGCGCACCTTCTCCAAGGCGTACGGCCTCGCCGGGCTACGCGTCGGCTTCGCGATCGCCCATGAGCCGGTGGCGGCGGCGCTGCGCAAGACCGCGGTGCCGTTCGGCGTGAGCCAGCTGGCGCAGGAGGCCGCGGTGGCGTCCCTGCGCGCGGAGGACGAGCTGCTCGGCCGGGTCGGCTCTCTGGTGTGCGAGCGTGCGCGTGTGGTCGACACACTGCGCGCCCAGGGCTGGACGGTGCCCGAGACGCAGGCCAACTTCGTATGGCTGAGGCTGGGGGAGCGCACGGTCGACTTCGCGGCTGCCTGCGATCAGCATGGCGTCGTCGTACGGCCCTTCCCGGGCGAAGGAGTGCGCGTGACGATCGGCGAGACCGAGGCGAACGACATCTTCCTGAAGGTGGCGGAGGGCTTCCGCAAGGATTTGTAGTCCCCCGAGGGCGGCATGAGCCGCCCCGTGGAGACCCCCATGACGATGCAGGCCTCCTCGCGCCATCTGGGGCGAGGAGGCCGAATTGTGCCAGGAGCCGGACGGTCCCCACTTAGGGACCCCCCACCCCTACGGCCTCGAACCGCCATGCGCCATAATTGCTTGTGAATGTGAACGCGTTCACAAACGTGTCCGGATGCTCCTGTTATGTGCGCGACAAACAGGGCAAACTGCCGCTTGTGACCACGGCGACGTAAGGAGAAGTGACGACGTGGACCTGGCTTTGGCGCCGGAGACTCTGGCGCGATGGCAGTTCGGCATCACCACCGTCTACCACTTTCTGTTCGTCCCGCTGACGATCTCGCTGGCCGCGCTGACGGCCGGCCTGCAGACCGCCTGGGTGCGGACGGAAAAGGAGAAGTACCTCAGGGCGACGAAGTTCTGGGGCAAACTCTTCCTGATCAACATCGCGATGGGCGTGGTCACCGGCATCGTCCAGGAGTTCCAGTTCGGCATGAACTGGTCCGACTACTCGCGCTTCGTCGGCGACATCTTCGGCGCCCCGCTCGCGTTCGAGGCCCTTATCGCCTTCTTCTTCGAGTCCACCTTCATCGGACTGTGGATCTTCGGCTGGGACAAACTGCCGAAGAGGCTTCACCTCGCCTGCATCTGGATGGTCTCCATCGGCACGATCCTGTCGGCGTACTTCATCCTGGCGGCCAACTCCTGGATGCAGCACCCCGTCGGCTACCGGATCAACAAGGCGAAGGGGCGCGCCGAACTCACCGATTTCTGGCACGTCCTGACCCAGAACACCGCCCTCACGCAGGTCTTCCACACCCTGTCGGCGGCCTTCCTCACGGGTGGCGCGTTCATGGTCGGCATTGCCGCCTACCACCTGTTCCGCAAGAAGCACATCGCCGTGATGAAGACCTCGCTGCGGCTCGGCCTGGTCACCGTCGTCATCGCAGGCCTGCTCACGGCGGTCAGTGGTGACTTCCTCGGCAAGGTCATGTTCAAGCAGCAGCCGATGAAGATGGCCGCCGCCGAGGCGCTCTGGGACGGTCAGGCTCCTGCGCCGTTCTCGGTCTTCGCCTACGGCGACGTCAGCAAGGGCCACAACACCGTCGAGCTGTCCATCCCCGGGATACTCTCGTTCCTCGCCAACGACGACTTCCACTCCTATGTCCCCGGCATCAACGACACCAACAGGGCCGAGCAGCAGAAGTACGGTCCCGGCGACTACCGGCCCATCATCCCGGTCACCTTCTGGGGCTTCCGCTGGATGATCGGCTTCGGCATGGCCTCCTTCGCCATCGGCCTGGCCGGCCTGTGGCTGACCCGCAAGAAGTTCATGCTGCCCCAGCATCTGCGGGTCGGTGAGGACGAGGTACCGCATCTGGTCCTCTTCCGGAACAAGGCTCTCGGCCCGACGCTCACCAAGTGGTCTTGGCGCATCGCGATCTGGACCCTGGGCTTCCCGCTCATCGCCAACTCCTGGGGCTGGATCTTCACCGAGATGGGCCGGCAGCCGTGGGTCGTCTACGGCGTGCTGCGCACCCGTGACGCGGTCTCCCCCGGTGTTTCCCAGGGCGAGGTCATCACGTCGATGACCGTGTTCACACTGCTCTACGCGATCCTCGCGGTCATCGAGGTCAAGCTGCTCGCGAAGTACGTGAAGGCCGGACCGCCGGAGCTCACGGAGTCCGATCTCAACCCGCCCACCAAGATCGGCGGCGACTCCCAGGACGCCGACAAGCCGATGGCCTTCTCGTACTAGGCCGAGGGAGCGCTCACATCATGCAACTTCACGACGTCTGGTTCGTCATCATCGCGTTCCTCTGGATCGGCTACTTCTTCCTGGAGGGCTTCGACTTCGGGGTCGGCATCCTCACCAAGCTGCTGGCCCGTGACCGGCCCGAACGACGTGTGCTGATCAACACGATCGGCCCCGTCTGGGACGGCAACGAGGTGTGGCTGCTCAGCGCGGGCGGCGCTACCTTCGCCGCGTTTCCCGAGTGGTATGCCACGCTCTTCTCCGGCTTCTATCTGCCGCTGCTGATCATCCTGGTCTGCCTGATCGTGCGCGGTGTCGCCTTCGAGTACCGGGCGAAGCGGCCGGAGGAGAACTGGCAGCGCAACTGGGAGACCGCACTCTTCTGGACCTCGTTGATCCCGGCGTTCCTTTGGGGCGTGGCCTTCGGCAACATCGTGCGGGGCGTGAAGATCGACCAGCACCTGGAGTACGTGGGCAACGTCTGGGATCTGCTCAACCCGTTCGCGCTCCTCGGCGGACTGGTGACATTGACCCTGTTCACCTTCCATGGAGCGGTGTTCACGGCCCTCAAGACCGTCGGGGAGATCCGGGAGCGGGCGCGGAAGCTGGCCCTGTGGCTCGGACTGGTGACCGCCGTGCTGGCGCTGCTCTTCCTGACCTGGGCACAGATCGACCTGGGCGACGGCAAGAGCCTGGTCGCGATGGTCGTGGCGGTTGTCGCGCTCGTCATGGCGCTCGTGGCGAACCAGCTCGGGCGTGAGGGATGGTCGTTCGCGTTCTCCGGCGTCACCATCGTGGCGGCGGTCGCGATGCTCTTCCTGACGCTCTTCCCGAACGTCATGCCGTCCACGCTCAATGCAGACTGGAGCCTGACGGTGACCAACGCCTCGTCGAGCCCGTACACCCTGAAGATCATGACGTGGTGTGCCGGGATCGCCGCGCCGCTCGTCATGCTGTACCAGGGCTGGACGTACTGGGTGTTCCGCAAGCGCATCGGTACGCAGCACATCGCCGCCGACGCTGCCGCCGGGGCCGTGCACTGAGTCTGGTGGGGAGGGGTGTTTCACGTGAAACACCCCTCCCCGGACCGAAGGGCCTGTTTCACGTGAAACCGATCGATCCACGTCTCCTCCGGTACGCCCGCGCCACCCGCCTCTTCCTCGTGGCGGTCATCGGTCTGGGCGCCGTCGGAGCGGCACTGGTCATCGCCCAGGCGATGCTGATCGCCGAGGTGGTGGTGGGCGCCTTCCAGCACCACTACTCGGTCGCCGAGCTGCGCACGCCTCTGTTGCTTCTCGTGGCCGTGGCGGTCGGCCGGGCGCTGGTCTCATGGCTCACCGAACTCGCCGCTCACCGGGCGAGCGCCGCAGTGAAGTCGGAGCTGCGGGGGCGCTTGCTGGAACGGGCGGGAGCCCTGGGTCCCGGGTGGCTGAGCGGGCAGCGGACCGGGTCACTGGTTGCCCTGGCCACACGGGGCGTGGATGCCCTCGACGACTACTTCTCGCGCTATCTGCCGCAGCTGGGCCTGGCGGTCGTCGTGCCGGTGGCGGTGCTCGCACGGATCGTCACCGAGGACTGGGTCTCGGCGGCGATCATCGTCGGCACACTGCCGCTGATCCCGCTGTTCATGATCCTGATCGGCTGGGCCACACGGTCCCAGATGGACCGCCAGTGGCGGCTGCTGTCCCGGCTGTCCGGTCACTTCCTGGACGTCGTTGCCGGGTTGCCGACGCTCAAGGTGTTCGGCCGGGCCAAGGCGCAGGCCGAGTCCATCAAGAGGATCACCGGTGAGTACCGGCAGGCGACCATGCGGACGCTGCGGATCGCGTTCCTTTCGTCCTTCGCGCTGGAGCTGCTGGCCACGATCTCGGTCGCGCTCGTCGCGGTGACGATCGGCATGCGGCTCGTCCACGGCGACATGGACCTGTACATCGGGCTGGTCATCCTCGTACTCGCACCGGAGGCGTATCTGCCGCTGCGGCAGGTGGGCGCGCAGTACCACGCGGCGGCGGAAGGGCTCTCTGCGGCCGAGGAGATCTTCGCGGTGCTCCAGACGCCGGTGCCGGCCCCCGGTACGCGGCGCGTCCCGGACGGGGTGATCGCCTTCGAGGGCGTGACCGTGCGGTACCCCGGGCGGTCGTCCGACGCGGTGTCGGAAGCGTCGCTCACCGTCGAACCCGGTGAGACGGTCGCTCTCGTCGGTCCCAGCGGCGCAGGGAAGTCGACGCTGCTGAACGTGCTGCTCGGGTTCGTCGCGCCCAGCGAGGGGTCTGTACGCGTCGGGGGAGTCGATCTCGGCTCGGCCGATCTGGAGGAGTGGCGCTCGCGGATCGCCTGGGTACCGCAGCGACCCCATCTGTACGCAGGCACCATCGCCGAGAACGTACGGCTGGCGCGGCCGGACGCGGACGACAAGGCCGTACACCGGGCGCTGGCCGACGCCGGGGCGCTGGAGTTCGTGGACGCGCTGCCCGCCGGGGCCGCCACCGTGCTCGGCGAGGACGGGGCAGGGCTCTCCGCCGGTCAGCGACAACGGCTCGCCCTGGCGCGGGCCTTCCTCGCCGACCGGCCAGTGCTGCTGCTCGACGAGCCGACCGCCTCCCTCGACGGGGCGACCGAGGCGGAGGTAGTGGAGGCGGTGCGCCGGCTGGCCGTCGGACGGACGGTGCTGCTGGTCGTGCACCGGCCTGCGTTGCTCGGGGTGGCGGACCGGGTGGTGCGGCTGGACGGTGAGCAGCACGCCACGGTGAGCAGTGCGGTGCCCGGCGGAGCCGTTCCGCAGCCCCGCAGCGAGACGCGGGAGGTGACACCGGCACACGTCGACGGGCCGTCCTCCCTCGCCCCGGAGAGGCGCGGTGGCGTGCTCACCCGTGTCCGTGCCATGGCCGGCCCCCGCCGTGGGCGGCTCTCCCTCGCGATGCTGCTCGGCAGTTTCGCGCTCGGCAGCGCCGTCGGGCTGATGGCCACCTCCGGGTGGCTGATCTCCCGGGCCTCCCAGCAGCCGCCGGTGCTGTATCTCATGGTCGCCGTGACGGCCACGCGGGCGTTCGGAATCGGGCGGGCCGTGTTCCGGTACGCGGAGCGGCTGGTGTCGCACGACGCCGTGCTGCGGATGCTGGCCGACACCCGGGTCGCCGTCTACCGGCGCCTGGAGCGGCTTGCACCGGCCGGGCTGCGTACGACCCGGCGCGGCGACCTGCTGTCGCGGCTGGTCGCCGATGTGGACACGCTGCAGGACTACTGGTTGCGCTGGCTGCTGCCCGTGGGCGCCGCGCTGGTCGTGTCAGCCGGTTCCGTGGGCTTCACCGCCTGGCTGCTGCCCGAGGCAGGCGCCGCCCTCGCCGTCGGGCTGCTGGCGGCCGGTGTCGGCGTACCGCTGGTGACCGGTGCCGTGGCGCGCCGCGCGGAGCGTAGGCTGGCACCTGCCCGGGGTCTGCTGGCGACCCGGGTGACCGATCTGCTCACCGGGACGGCCGAGCTGACCGTCGCCGGTGCGCTGCCCGCCCGGAGCGCCGAGGCGCGCCGGGCCGACGGCACGCTCACCCGCATCGCGTCCCGCGCCGCCACTGCCACCGCGCTCGGTGACGGGCTCACCGCGCTCGTCACCGGGCTGACCGTCGCGGCCACCGCACTCGTGGGCGCGCAGGCCGTCGTCGACGGGCGGCTCGGCGGCGTGGCCATGGCCGTGGTCGTTCTCACCCCGCTGGCCGCGTTCGAGGCGGTCCTGGGGCTGCCGCTCGCCGTACAGCACCGCCAGCGGGTGCGCAGGAGCGCCGAGCGCGTGTACGAGGTCCTGGACGCCCCCGAGCCCGTACGGGAACCGGAGCGGCCGCAGCCCGTGCCCGCGTCGCCGTTCCCGCTCGTCCTTGAAGGGCTGACCGCCCGTCACGAGGGGCAGCACCGGGACGCGCTCGCCGGGCTCGGCCTCACCCTCGAACAGGGCCGCAGGCTCGCCGTGGTGGGCGCCTCCGGAGCGGGCAAGACGACCCTTGCGCAGGTGCTGCTGCGATTCCTGGACGCGAGCTCCGGCTCGTACACGCTGGGCGGCACGGACGCCTACGCGCTCGACGGCGACGACGTACGGCGCCTGGTCGGGCTGTGTGCGCAGGATGCGCACCTCTTCGACAGCTCGGTCCGGGAGAACCTGCTGCTCGCGCGGAAGAACGCGAGCGAGGGGGAACTGCGCGACGCGCTCGCGCGGGCGCGGCTCCTCGACTGGGTCGACGGGCTGCCCGACGGTCTGGACACACTGATCGGCGAGCACGGCGCGCGGTTGTCCGGTGGCCAGCGGCAGCGGCTCGCGCTGGCCCGCGCCCTGCTCGCCGACTTCCCGGTCCTCGTCCTCGACGAGCCCGCGGAACACCTCGACCTGCCGACGGCGGACGCGCTCACGGCGGATCTGCTGGCCGCCACCGAGGGCCGTACGACGTTGCTGATCACCCACCGGCTGGCCGGTCTCGATGCGGTCGACGAGGTGATCGTGCTCGCAGAGGGGCGGGTGGTCCAGCGCGGTGCGTACGCGGCGCTGGCAGCGGTGGAGGGGCCGTTGCGGGCGATGGCGGAGCGGGAGGCCGAGGGCGAACTGCTGACGGCTCGGTAAGGGGTCCCTCTCCCTGCCTCTCCCCTTGCCGAGCGGCCCTGGCGGAGACCTACAACCGTTCGGCGAGGATCCGCTCGATCACCACGGCCACCCCGTCCTCGTTGTTGGCGACCGTCCGCCCGGATGCCGCGGCCATCACATCGGGGTGCGCGTTGCCCATCGCGTACGACTGGCCCGCCCAGGAGAGCATCTCCACGTCGTTCGGCATGTCGCCGAAGGCGATGACCTCCTCGGGGGAGATGCCGCGCTCGGCGCAGCACAGCGCCAGGGTGCTCGCCTTGGAGACCCCGGGCCCGCTGATCTCCAGCAGTGCGCTGGGGCTGGACCTGGTGATGTCGGCCCGGTCGCCGACGGCGAGGCGGGCCAGGGTGAGGAAGGCGTCCGGGTCCTGCTCCGGGTGGTACGCGAGGATCTTGAGCACCGGCTCGCGGGCACCGGGGGCGTCCGGTGCCAGCAGCTTCTCGGCGGGCGCGAGGAGGTCCGGGATCTCCATGTGCAGCTTCGGGTACGCCGGCTCCTGGTAGAAGCCGTACGTCTGCTCGATGGCGTACAACGTCCCGGGCACGGCTTCCCTCAGCAGCCGTACCGCGTCGAGGGCGTTCTCCCGGGCCAGTTCCCGGACCTTGACGAAGCGGTGGGTGCCGGGGCCGCCGTGCAGGTCGACCACGGCCGCGCCGTTGCCGCAGATCGCCAGCCCGTGACCGTGGACGTGGTCGCTGACGATATCCATCCAGCGGGCCGGGCGGCCCGTGACGAAGAACACCTCGATGCCGGCGTCCTCGGCGGCGGCCAGTGCCGCGATCGTGCGCTCGGAGACCGACTTGTCGTCGCGCAGGAGGGTGCCGTCGAGATCGGTCGCGATCAGCCGGGGAGGGACGGTGGAAGCGGGGGTCTCGGGCTGTCTGGTCGCTGAGGTCACGGGCGTATTCTCGCGCATATGCCCGCACGGCCGTGCGGGCATCCACACAGGTGAGTGGTGACGCTCCTCACCAGCACCGTCACGTCCCGTCATGTTCAGGCCAGCTGTGCCGGGGCCTCCATGGCGATCTGCTCGAAGACCTTCACGTCCGCCGCGAAGTCGGAGTCGGGGATGGGCCAGTGGATCACGATGTCGGTGAAGCCCAGCTCGGCGTGCCGGCCCGCGAAGTCGACGAACGCGTCGAGGGACTCCAGCGGGCGGCCTCGGTCCGGGGTGAAACCGGTGAGCAGGATCTTGTCGAGTTCCGTCACGTCGCGGCCGTCGGCGGCGCACGCGTCGGCAAGCTTCTCGGTCTGCGTGCGCAGTGCCTGCACCGACTGCTCCGGGGTGCCGGTCTCGTACAGCTTCGGGTCCCCGGTCGTCACCCACGCCTGGCCGTACCGGGCGGCGAGCTTCAGGCCGCGCGGCCCGGTCGCGGCCACCGCGAAGGGCAGCCGGGGGCGCTGGACGCAGCCCGGGATGTTGCGCGCCTCGTGCGCGGAGTAGTAGTTGCCCTCGTAGGAGACGGCGTCCTCGGTGAGCAGCCGGTCGAGCAGCGGGACGAACTCGCCGAACCGGTCGGCACGCTCCCGGGGCGTCCAGGGCTCCTGGCCGAGCGCGGTGGCGTCGAAGCCGGTGCCGCCCGCGCCGATGCCCAGCGTGATGCGCCCGCCGGAGATGTCGTCGAGGGAGATCAGCTCCTTGGCGAGGGTGACCGGGTGCCGGAAGTTCGGCGAGGTCACCAGGGTGCCGAGGCGAAGCCGGTCGGTGACGGCGGCCGCGGCCGTCAGCGTCGGCACGGCGCCGAACCACGGGCCGTCGCGGAAGGACCGCCACGACAGGTGGTCGTAGGTGAACGCGGTGTGGAAGCCGAGCTGCTCCGCACGCTGCCATGCGGAACGCCCGCCCTCGTGCCAGCGGACGTACGGCAGGATCACGGTGCTCAGACGCAGACTCATGCGTCGAGCGTAAGCGGAGGTACGGGGTGGTCGGGCCGCGGGGCTGGCCCGTCGGCCGGGAAATCACAGGCGAGACGTTACTTTGGCGCCGGAAAACGCAGGTACTGCGGCGGTACGGCCTTGGTGAGCCATACCCCGTTCTCGCTGACGTGGAAGACGTGGCCGTCGCGGTGCATGGCGCCGGCGTCCACGGCCAGGACGACCGGACGGCCGCGGCGGGCGCCGACGCGGGTGGCGGTCTCACGGTCCGGCGAAAGGTGCACGTCGTGCCGGTTCATGGGCCTGAGGCCCTCCGCGCGGATCGTGTCCAGGTAGCGCGCCACGGTCCCGTGGTAGAGGTGGGCGGGCGGGGTCGCGGGGGCCAGGCCGAGGTCGACCTCGATGCTGTGGCCCTGGCTGGCGCGGATCCGGGTGCCCTCGATCGCGAAGCGCTTCTTGTCGTTGGTGGCGACCACGTGGTCCAGCTCGTCGCGCGTGATGCGGAAGCCGTGCGCGGCCGTCGCCGCGAGCAGCGTGTCGATCTCGACCCAGCCGCCCTCGTCGAGCGTGAGCCCGATCCGCTCCGGCTGGTGCCGCAGGTGTTTCGAGAGGTACTTCGACACCTTCACGGTGCGTCTCTCGTCGTTCCCTTCTGTCATGTCTCCAGCGTGCGGGAGAGACGCGGATCACGCACATGATTTTGGTCCCGATGTTTGATCCACAACCAAGTCCAGTTATCCACAAGCTAATTGAAGACTCTGTGGACAACTCCTCTGTCATCGCAAGGGGTTCGGGAACTATGAGTGTTTTCAAGTCATATGCGGTAAGTGCCCTCAATGGGCGGGTCAAGGAGTTCAGTTCGGTGGCCGAGGCGATGGGCGAGGAGAGCGTGCCCACTGCCAACCAGTCTTCTGCCAGACCGGATTGACCAATTCCCTTTGTGAACAGTCACAGTGGCGGATCCAACCGTGCGATCGCCCGCAACACCCCAGGTGCGAAGCGGGACATCAGGTGTGAGCCGCGGGCCTCGGGGGTCACCGGGACGACGGCCTGGTTGTGCACGACGGCCCGCAGAATCGCGTCCGCGACCTTTTCCGGCGGGTATCCCCGCAGCCCGTACAACCGCGCGGTCTTCTTCTGCCTTCGCCTCTCCTCCTCGGCGTCAACTCCGGTGAAGCGCGCGGTCGAGGTGATGTTCGTGTTGACGAAGCCGGGGCAGATCGCCGACACCCCGATTCCCTGCCCGGCCAGTTCGGCCCGCAGGCACTCGCTGAGCATCAGGACCGCCGCCTTGGAGGTGCTGTAGGCGGGCAGCGCCTTCGAGGGCTGATATGCCGCCGCGGACGCGGTGTTGACGATGTGGCCGCCCTGTCCGCGCTCGGCCATCTGCTTCCCGAACAGCCGGCAGCCGTGAATGACGCCCCACAGGTTGACGTCCAGGACCCTGCGCCAGTCCTCGGTGGTCGTGTCGAAGAAGGAGCCGGACAGGCCGATCCCCGCGTTGTTCACCAGCACGTCCACCACGCCGTATTCGGTGGCGACCTTCTCGGCGAGCTTCTCCATGCCCTGCTCGTCGGAGACGTCGGCCGTCTCGCCCCAGGCCTCCGGGGCACCGATCAGCCGGGCCAGCTCGGCCGTGCGCTCCGCGCCCTGCGCGTCCCGGTCGACGGCGACCACGCGCGCCCCGGCCTCGGCGAACGCGAACGCCGTGGCCCGCCCGATGCCGCTGCCCGCGCCGGTGACCAGGACGAGCTGCCCGCCGAAACGGTCCGCGTACCGCCCGCTCGCCGCCTGCGCCGTCCGCCCGTCTTCGACAGCGGTCACGAACTCCGTGATCCAGGCGGCCAGTTGATCGGGCCGGGTGCGCGGGATCCAGTGCTTGGCGGGCAATGTGCGGCGGGTCAGCCGCGGGACCCACTGCTCCAGCTCGTCGTAGAGCCGCTCCGACAGGAACGCGTCCCCCAGGGGCGTGATGAGCTGCACGGGGGCGTGCGCGTACGCGTCGGTGCGCGGGCGGCTCAGCCGTGACCGTACGTTGTCGCGGTACAGCCAGGCGCCGTGGGCCGCGTCCGTGGGCAGCGAACGGGTCGGGTAGTCACCACCGGGCACCTTCTCGACGCGCTCGAGGATCCGGGGCCAGCGCCGGCCGAGCGGGCCGCGCCAGGCCAGTTCCGGCAGCGCCGGGGTGTGCAGCAGGTACACGTACCAGGACTTGGCGCCCTGACCCAGCAGCTGGCCCACCCGGCGCGGGGTCGGCCTGCGTATCCGCTGCTTGATCCACTGCCCGAAGTGGTCCAGGGACGGTCCGGACATCGACGTGAAGGACGCGATCCGGCCCTCGGTGCGCCGGACGGTGACGAACTCCCAGGACTGCACCGAGCCCCAGTCGTGCCCCACCAGGTGCACGGGCCGGTCCGGGCTGACCGCGTCCGCGACCGCAAGGAAGTCGTCCGTCAGCTTCTCCAGCGTGAAGCCGCCGCGCAGCGGCTTCGGCGCGGTCGACCGGCCGTGGCCGCGGACGTCGTACAGCACGACGTGGAAGCGGTCGGCGAGGCGGACGGCCACCTCCGACCAGACCTCCTTGCTGTCCGGATAGCCGTGCACGAGCACCACCGTGGGCTGCCCCGGATCTCCCGACTCGGCCACGCACAGCTCGATTCCGCCTGCCCGCACCCAGCGCTCACGCACTCCTCCGAGAGTCACCTGTCCTCCGCCCAGCGCCGCACTCCCCTACGCTCGCATGCGCTCGCGCGGGGGGACCTCCATGGCAGATCGTCGTCCAGCCAGAAGGCGCTCTGCTCGGGGTCCTTGGAGTCGGTGACGACCAGGATCTCCTCGAACTTCGCGCCCGTGCCCCGGAATCCGAGGTGCGGTTCGACCGCCCACAGGCCGGGACGGGGAGGGTGGTCGGAGAAGCGGTACGGCGACCACAGCGGCGACCAGCCCTCGCGGTGCCCATGCGGTGCGTCGCCCGCCAGTCCCTTCAGGGACTGGGCGCCGAACCCGAACAGACAGGGTGACCAGCGGCGCTCCTTCACCCGGTCGACCTTGTGCGCGATCACGCCGAAGGGATGGGCACGGTGCCGGTTGGCGTACCCCTGGCGGACCATGAGCCGGTCCACGTCCTCGTAGATCTCGAGCAGCGGGCGCCGCTCGCGCACCTCGCGCAGGATCAGCTCACGGTGGGCCTCCAGGTCGGCGATGAGTCTGTCCTGCAGGGGGTTGGTCCCGAGCGATCCCGAGTACCCGATGTCCGCCGTGAAGCCACCGTGGACCGGAGCGAGGTCCAGGATGAACGGCATCCCCGGCTCCAGCCTGCGGTCGGTGGGGAAGAACTGCAGCGGGATCCGGAACTTCACGAACGCCGTGCGGTCCCCGAACCATGCGAAGGGAAGGTGGAACCAGTCCCGCACGCCGCGCTCGCGCAGCCACACACGCTGCATCCGCGCCGCCTCGCGCTCGGTCACACCCGGTTTCAGCTGCGCTGCGACCGCCTCCGCGCACTCGTACGCGAGTCGCTGCACCGCTCTGAATCCCCGTAGTTCAGTGGAGAGTTCACGCGTCACCGCCGTTGTCATGCCACCGCCCCACCGTCCACCGAGACTGCAGTACGTGTCCGTAACTTGACACCGGTGAATGTGGCAGCTGTTAGACGCCTCGTCAATAGACGGCTGTGCAGCCTGTGGACAACTGCAGTGATGTGGACAACTGCAGCTATGTGAATAACCGCAGCAATGTGGACAAACCGGCTCGCGTCACAGCGCGGTTGTTCGACTTCAGGGTGACCCCTACGGGCCCGTACGACTGGAGTCTGACCCATAGACAGCTCTGCGGTCTGACGACGGCAGTGGTCTGCGTCACTACCGTCGATGACGTGACTGTGATCGCGACCGAAAGCCTGAGCAAGCGGTTCCCGAGGGTGACCGCGCTTGACCGGCTCTCCGTGGACGTCGGACCCGGTGTGACGGGGCTCGTCGGTGCCAACGGAGCCGGCAAGTCCACACTGATCAAGATCCTGCTGGGTCTGTCCCCCGCCACCGAGGGCCGCGCCGAGGTGCTCGGCCTCGATGTCGCCACCAAGGGCGGCGCCATCCGCGAGCGCGTCGGTTACATGCCGGAGCACGACTGCCTGCCGCCCGATGTGTCGGCCACCGAGTTCGTGGTCCACATGGCGCGCATGTCCGGTCTGCCTCCGGCGGCCGCCCGTGAGCGCACCGCGGACACCCTGCGCCACGTCGGTCTGTACGAGGAGCGCTACCGCCCCATCGGCGGCTACTCGACCGGCATGAAGCAGCGCGTGAAGCTCGCCCAGGCCCTGGTCCACGACCCGCAACTGGTCTTCCTGGACGAGCCGACCAACGGCCTCGACCCGGTCGGCCGCGACGAGATGCTCGGCCTGATCCGCCGCGTCTACACGGACTTCGGCATCTCCGTCCTGGTGACCTCCCATCTGCTGGGCGAACTGGAGCGCACCTGCGACCACGTCGTGGTCATCGACGGCGGCAAGCTCCTGCGCTCCAGCTCCACCCGGGACTTCACCCAGACCACCACGACCCTTGCGATCGAGGTCACCGACACCGACGAGCACCCGGACGGCACCCGCGCGGTGCGCGACGCGCTCCACGCGCGCGGGGTGAACACACACGACGGCAGCGGGCTGCCCGGCGCCGGGCACATCCTGCTGCTGACCGCGGAAGGTGAGCAGACGTACGACCTCGTCCGGGACGTCGTCGCCGACCTGGGCCTCGGTCTGGTCCGCATGGAGCAGCGCAGGCACCACATCGCGGAGGTCTTCAAGGAGAGCGACGAGCAGCGGAAGGAGGCGGTCGGCCATGGCGGTTGAGCAGCCCACGGCCCGTGAGGCCGAGCAGACCCGGATCCACAACATCGGCTACCGCGCGTACGACGGCCCGCGGCTGGGCCGCGCCTACGCCCGCCGCTCGCTGTACTCGCAGTCCCTGCGCGGCGCCTACGGCCTCGGCCGCTCGGTGAAGTCCAAGGTGCTGCCGATGCTGCTGTTCGTGGTGATGTGCGCGCCCGCGCTGATCATGGTGGCGGTCGCGGTCGCCACCAAGGCGAAGGACCTTCCCATCGAGTACACGCGGTACGCGATCATCATGCAGGCCCTCATCGGTCTGTACGTCGCCTCCCAGGCGCCCCAGTCGGTCTCGCGCGACCTGCGCTTCAAGACCGTGCCGCTGTACTTCTCGCGCCCCATCGAGACCGCCGACTACGTCCGCGCCAAGTACGCGGCCCTGGCCTCGGCGATGTTCATCCTGACGGCCGCGCCCCTGCTCGTCCTCTACGTCGGCGCCCTGCTCGCCAAGCTGGACTTCGGGCACCAGACGAAGGGATTCGCCGAGGCACTGGTCGCCGTGGCCCTGCTCTCGCTGCTGTTCTCCGGAATCAGCCTGGTCATCGCGGCGGCCACGCCCCGGCGCGGTTTCGGCATCGCGGCCGTCATCGCCGTCCTGACCATCTCGTACGGCGCGGTCTCCACGATCCAGGCCATCGCCGACGTGCACTCGGGCGACTCGAGCGTCGTCGCCTGGATGGGACTGTTCTCGCCCGTCACTCTCATCGACGGCGTACAGACCGCCTTCCTCGGTGCGTCCTCCTCCTACCCCGGAGGACACGGGCCCTCGTCCGCCCAGGGAGTCGTCTTCCTCCTCGTCGTCCTGGGACTCATCGCGGGCAGCTACGGTCTGCTGTTGCGCCGCTACCGAAAGGCCGGACTGTGACGACCCTCTCCATCGACCACGCCTCACGCTGGTTCGGCAACGTGGTCGCCGTCAACGACATCACGATGACCATCGGCCCAGGCGTCACCGGTCTGCTGGGCCCGAACGGCGCCGGTAAGTCCACTCTGATCAACATGATGGGCGGCTTCCTCGCCCCCTCCACCGGCACCGTCACCCTCGACGGACAGCCCGTGTGGCGCAACGAGGAGATCTACAAGCACATCGGCATCGTCCCCGAGCGGGAGGCGATGTACGACTTCCTCACGGGCCGCGAATTCGTCGTCGCCAACGCCGAGTTGCACGGACTGGGGGCGAAGGCGGCCCAACGAGCCCTCGCCACGGTCGAGATGGAGTACGCACAGGACCGGAAGATCTCCACGTACTCCAAGGGCATGCGCCAGCGCGTCAAGATGGCGTCCGCCCTGGTGCACGACCCGTCCCTGCTGCTGCTCGACGAACCGTTCAACGGCATGGACCCGCGCCAGCGCATGCAGTTGATGGACCTGCTGCGGCGCATGGGCGCCGAGGGCCGCACGGTGCTGTTCTCGTCCCACATCCTCGAAGAGGTCGAACAACTGGCCGCGCACATCGAGGTGATCGTCGCAGGACGGCACGCGGCGAGCGGTGACTTCCGCAAGATCCGCCGTCTGATGACCGACCGCCCGCACCGCTACCTGGTGCGCTCCAGCGACGACCGGACGCTCGCGGCCGCACTGATCGCGGACCCGTCGACCTCGGGCATCGAGGTGGACCTCACGGAGGGCGCCCTGCGCATCCAGGCGGTCGACTTCGGCCGTTTCACGGCCCTGCTGCCGAAGGTCGCGCGCGAGCACGGCATCCGGCTGCTCACGGTCTCGCCGTCCGACGAGTCCCTCGAGTCCGTCTTCTCGTATCTGGTCGCGGCGTAGGAGGCCGAAGATGTACGACCCCACAGTCGCCCGGCTCACCTACCGGGGCCTGCTCGGCCGCCGCCGGGCCCTCATCCTCGGCGCGCTGCCCGTTCTGCTGATCGTGATCTCCGCGGTCGTCCGGGCGCTGACCGGCCCCGACGACCAGGTCGCCCACGACGTCCTCGGCGGGTTCGCGCTCGCCACGATGGTGCCGATCATCGGCGTCATCGCCGGCACCGGAGCGATCGGACCCGAGATCGACGACGGCTCGGTGGTGTATCTGCTGGCCAAGCCGGTGAAGCGGCCCACGATCATCTTCACCAAGCTCATCGTGGCGATCGCCGTCACCATGGCGTTCTCCGCGCTGCCGACGTTCATCGCGGGCATGATCCTCAACGGCAACGGTCAGCAGATCGCGGTCGCGTACACCGTGGCGGCGCTGGTCGCCTCCATCGCGTACGCCGCACTCTTCCTGCTGCTCGGCACGGTGAGTCGGCACGCGGTGGTCTTCGGACTGGTGTACGCGCTGGTCTGGGAGGCACTGTTCGGCTCGCTGGTCTCCGGGGCGCGCACGCTCAGCGTCCAGCAGTGGGCGCTCGCCGTGGCCCACAAGGTCTCCGACAGCTCTCTGGTCACCTCGGACGTGAAGCTGCCCACCGCGACGGTGCTGCTGATCGTGGTGACCGTGGCCGCCACCTGGTACGCGGGACAGAAGCTGCGGTCGCTGACCCTGGCGGGCGAGGAGTGACCGTCCCTGCGGGGCGCTGACCGGCCCCACGCGCGCGCGTGCACCACGGGGAAGCGCACGCGCGCGTGGGGTCCGTTCCCGCTCCTCTTCTTGCTTTTTTCGAAGGCATTTTTGACAGCGACTTCACATCTGCCTGGGCACACTGGGCAAAGGGGACGCACAGCGGAAAGGACCGGGGATGGCAGCGCAGGCACCACAGGGTGACGGGCCCGGCGAGGCCGGGGACACCTGGGACGGTGTCGTGTTCGACGAGGACTTCATACGGTCCGCCTCGACCACGGAGCCGTCCGCGCGCGCCCGGATGCTGGCGGCGCGCTGGCGCAACGAAGCGCCCGGCCCCCAGCCGTGGCGCTCCGACGAGCCGCCCGCCGGCTGGTTCTTCAGCAAGGCGCGCCGACGCAGGTGGCGGCGCCGGTAGCGGTCGTCCGCGCCGCGCGGCCAGGGGGATTTATTCGGTGGCGCCCGACTCGGCGGACCGGCAGAGTGGATGTGCCCGCGACGCCGGACAAACCGGCGCCACGTTCTGGGAGAGGAGCTGGGCGATGTCCATGCACGGCAGTACGCCGAGCTCCCGACAGGGCAGCCCGCGGCGGGCTCCGGAGTAGTTACCCCTCCGTTGAGCCCGCCCGTACGGGGAGCTGCCCGGGGCGGCCGCTTCGAGCGCGCGACTGGTTTCGCGCGGGCCGCCCACCCGGAGGATTGGCCGAGTGGTAAGGCACAGGCTTGCTAAGCCTTGGTCGGGTCTGGAAAGCCCGCGCGCGTTCGATCCGCGCATCCTCCGCGAGACATGGCCCCATCCGGTGCACGGCGCCGCACCGGCTAGCCCAGCAACCGCTCCAGCACCACCGCGATGCCGTCCTCCTCGTTGGACAGCGTCACCTCGTCCGCGACCGCCTTGAGGTCCTCGTGGGCATTGGCCATGGCCACGCCGTGGGCCGCCCACGCGAACATCGGGACGTCGTTCGGCATGTCGCCGAAGGCGAGGGTGTCCGTGGCCTTCATGCCGAGGCGGCGGGCCGCCAACGACAGACCCGTCGCCTTGGTCAGGCCCAGGGGGAGGATCTCCACGATCCCTTCGCCCGCCATCGTCACCCCGACCAGACCGCCGACGGCCTGCTGCGCCGCCTCGGCCAGTTCGTCGTCGCTCAGCGTCGGGTGCTGGAGATACACCTTGTTCAGCGGCGCCGACCACAGGTCCGCCGCGTCCCTGATCGGCTGGTACGGGAGGGGCCCGTCATGGACGCGATAGCCGGGGCCGACCAGGACCTCCCCGTCCAGCCCGTCCCGGCTGGCCGCCAGCAGCAGCGGGCCCACCTCGGCCTCGATCTTCGCCAGTGCAAGGCTCGCCATCTGCCGGTCCAGTGTCAGCGACGTCAGCAGCCGGTGCTTCCCCGCGTCGTACACCTGTGCCCCCTGGCCGCACACCGCGAGGCCCCGGTAGCCGAGTCCGTCGAGGATGGGGCGCGTCCACGGGACCGAGCGCCCGGTCACGACGATATGCGCGGCACCCGCCGCGGTGGCCGCGGCGAGCGCCTCACGCGTGCGCTCCGAGACGGTCTCGTCGGAACGCAGGAGTGTTCCGTCGAGGTCGGTCGCGATCAGTTTGTACGCGAATCCGCCAGATCCGGCCGTGCTCACTTGGTCACGGGTTCCAGCAGCTCCCGGCCGCCCAGGTACGGGCGCAGGATCTCGGGCACCCGCACGGAGCCGTCGGCCAGCTGGTGGTTCTCCAGGATCGCCACGATCGTGCGCGGCACGGCGCACAGCGTGCCGTTCAGCGTCGCGAGCGGCTGCACCTTCTTGCCGTCCCGCATGCGGACCGACAGCCGGCGGGCCTGGAAACCGTCGCAGTTGGAGGTCGACGTCAGCTCGCGGTACTTGCCCTGGGTCGGGATCCACGCCTCGCAGTCGTACTTACGGGACGCCGACGCGCCCAGGTCGCCCGTTGCCACGTCGATGACCTGGAACGGCAGCTCAAGCGCGTTCAGCCACTCCTTCTCCCACTCCAGGAGCCGCTTGTGCTCGTTCTCGGCGTCCTCGGGGTCGACGTACGAGAACATCTCGACCTTGTCGAACTGGTGCACGCGGAAGATGCCCCGTGTGTCCTTGCCGTAGGTGCCGGCCTCGCGGCGGAAGCACGGCGAGAAGCCCGCGTAGCGCAGCGGGAGCTTCTCCGCCTCGATGATCTCGTCCATGTGGTACGCGGCGAGCGGGACCTCGGAGGTGCCTACCAGGTAGAAGTCGTCCTTCTCCAGGTGGTACACGTTCTCGGCGGCCTGGCCGAGGAAGCCCGTGCCCTCCATGGCGCGCGGACGGACCAGCGCCGGCGTCAGCATCGGGATGAAGCCGGCCTCCACGGCCTGCGCCATCGCGGCGTTGACGAGCGCCAGCTCCAGCAGTGCGCCGATGCCCGTCAGGTAGTAGAAGCGCGAGCCGGAGACCTTGGCGCCGCGCTCGACGTCGATCGCGCCGAGCGCCTCGCCGAGCTCCAGGTGGTCCTTGGGCTCGAAGCCCTCGGCGCCGAAGTCACGGATGGTGCCGTGCGTCTCCAGGACGACGAAGTCCTCCTCGCCGCCGACCGGGACGTCGGGGTGCACCAGGTTGCCGAGCTGAAGCAGGAGCCGCTTGGTCTCCTCGTCGGCCTCGTGCTGCGCGGCGTCGGCGGCCTTGACGTCGGCCTTCAGCTGCTCGGCCTTCTGCAGCAGCTCGGCCTTCTCGTCACCGGAGGCCTTGGGGATCAGCTTGCCGAGCGCCTTCTGCTCGGAACGGAGCTCGTCGAAGCGGACGCCGGACGACCTGCGCCGCTCGTCGGCGGAGAGGAGGGCGTCGACGAGCGCGACGTCCTCACCACGGGCGCGCTGGGAGGCGCGAACACGGTCGGGGTCCTCACGGAGCAGGCGAAGGTCAATCACCCCTCAAGGCTACCGGTGCGGAGTTCGCGCCCACGACTCTGTATTTGGATCCGTGGCTTATGGGTGGTCACAGGTCAATTACGTCGTGTGTCAATAAATAGGGCACTGATCCCCGGGGAGGGTCGGTGCGTGGGCGCCAGGTTGACTTGAATTCCTTGTGAAGACCGGGTTTTGGGTCGCGCTTGTCCACAGGCATCCACAGCCGCCGGGAAGTTATCCACAGGCTGTGCGGAAGATCTGTGGACTTCGGAAGTGATCATTCCGAAAGCCGTGTGCCGGGCAGAGAATTCCCGGATCAAACCCCTGTTACCCGCACTTTCGAGTGGAAAAGGGTCGCCCTCAAGAGTTGATCGAGAGAAACGGGTGGACAACTGTGCCGAACGAGATGGTGGACGGACGGGGGGTCGGTAGGGCGACTTGTCGACTCTGCGACGTGATGTTGTCGACTTGTCCCCAGGTCGAGAAGCCCACCTGTGGATAACTTCTGTGGACAACGAAAATCTGCAGGTAGGACCGGACGCCTAGAACCGGCCGTCCTGGCAGCGCGCCACCCAGTCCGCGGCCGTCATGAACTCGTCGTCCGACGTCCCGGGCAGCGGGACCAGGACGTCGTCCGGCTTGATGTCCGCGCGCGGGTACGAGCCGAGGAACCGCACCTGCAGGCAGATCCGCTTGAGCCCCATCAGCGCCTCGGCGACCCGGCGGTCGGAGATATGGCCCTCGGCGTCGATGCAGAAGCAGTAGTTCCCGATGCCGGCTCCCGTCGGGCGTGACTGCAGCAGCATCAGGTTGACGCCCCGTACGGCGAACTCGCCCAGCAGATCGCGCAGCCCACCGGGGTGGTCGTCGCGCTGCCACAGGACGATGGAGGTCTTGTCCGCGCCGGTCGGCGCCGCCGGCCGGGCGGGCTTCCCGACCAGCACGAACCGCGTCTGGGCGTTCTCCGCGTCGTGGATGCCGGTCTCCAGCGGCACCAGGCCATAGCGCGCGGCGGCGAACTCGCCCGCGAACGCCGCGTCGTAACGGCCCTCCTGGACCAGGCGGGCGCCGTCCGCGTTCGACGCGGCGGACTCCCAGACGGCGTCCGGGAGGTTCGCCTTCAGCCAGTTGCGCACCTGCGGCTGCGCGGCCGGGTGCGCGGTGACCGTCTTGATGTCGGAGAGTTTCGTGCCGGGCCGGACCAGCAGGGCGAAGGTGATCGAGAGGAGCACCTCTCGGTAGATCATCAGCGGCTCGCCCGCGACCAGCTCGTCGAGCGTGGTCGTGATGCCGCCCTCCACCGAGTTCTCGATCGGTACGAAGGCGGCCTCGGCTTCGCCGCTGCGGACGGCGTCGAGTGCCGCCGGGACCGACACCATGGGGACGAGCTCACGGGTCGCGGCCTCGGGCAGCGTACGGAGGGCGACCTCGGTGAAGGTGCCCTCGGGACCGAGATACGCATAGCTGGCTGGCATGACCTCACCCTAATAGGCCGGGCGGAACAAGGCCCGCACCTGTGGAAACCGCGGCCGGGCCTTGGGGCCGTACGGCTGTGGAAACCGCGGCCGGGCCTTGGGCCGTACGGCTGTGGAAACCGCGACCGGTCAAGGGGTCCGTGCGACGGTCGAAACCGCGGCCCGACCAGGGAGCCCGTACGTCTCTCACCCCTCCAGCAGCCGCTGCCCCACATATTCCCCCTCCGCCGCACCGCCCGGCACCGCGAACAGTCCGCTCGCCTCGTGGCGGATGTACTGCGACAGTGCGTCCCCTCGGTCGAGCTTGCGCTGCACCGGGACGAAGCCGCGCAGCGGATCCGCCTGCCAGCAGATGAACAGCAGACCCGCGTCCGGGGTCCCGTCAGCGTCGAAGCCGTCGTGGAAGGAGAACGGGCGGCGGAGCATTGCCGCGCCTCCGTTCTGGTCGGGCCGGGTGATGCGCGCGTGTGCGTTCATGGGGACGACCGGATTGCCGTCGGCGCCGGTCTTCTCCAGGTCCATCGCGGTCGTCTCGGCGCCGCCGCTGAGCGGTGCCCCGTTGGACTTGCGGCGTCCGATGACCTGCTCCTGGGCCGTGACCGGGAGCTTCTCCCAGTCGTCGAGGAGCATGCGGATACGGCGTACGACGGCGTACGAGCCGCCCGCCATCCACGCCGGGTCGCCGGAGGCCGGTACGAAGATGCGCCGGTCGAAGTCGGCGTCGGCCGGCTTCGGATTGCGCGTGCCGTCGATCTGGCCCATCAGGTTGCGGGCGGTCATGGGGTGCGCGGTGGCCCCCGGCGAGCGGTTGAAGCCGTTCATCTGCCAGCGCAGACGTGCCGCGCCGCCCGTGTCCTTCTGGATCGCGCGCAGGGCGTGGAAGGCGACGAGTGCGTCGTCGGCGCCGATCTGCACCCACAGGTCGCCGTTGCTGCGGGACTTGTCGAGGTGGTCGGAGGAGAAGTCGGGCAGCGGGTCCAGGGCGGACGGACGCTGCTTCTCCAGCCCCGTACGGGAGAAGAAGCTGTTTCCGAAGCCAAAGGTGATCGTCAGCGACGACGGTCCGGCGTCACGGGCGACGTCGGTGTCCTCGTGCGCGGCGGCCTGGCCCGCCATCAGCCGCTCGGCGGTGACCGACCAGCGGCGCAGCAGGGCAGCGGCCTCCTTGCGGCCGGCGCCCGCCGCCAGGTCGAAGGCGGCGAGATGGCCCCGGGCCTGGAGGGCCTCGGTGATACCGGGCTGATGTTTCCCGTGAAACATCGCCCGGTCCGCGCCGAGCGAGGTCAGGGGCGTGGTCTTCTCGGAGGGCGCGGCGGCGTATCCGGCGGCACCGCCCGCCGCACCCAGCGCGAGCCCGGTGGCGCCGGCCGTTCCGAGGAGGCGCCGCCGCGAGATCGCCCCTCCGGGGGAGGCATCGCCGGAATCCGTGTCCTTGGGGGCCCGGTTGCCGGGGACGGTGATCTTGGAGGCTCCGTTGCCGGGACCGGCGCTCCTGGGGGCACGGTTGCCTGAATCGGCGCCCTTGGGGGTGCCGCCGCCGGAAACGGCCTTCCTGGGGGAGCCCTTCGCGGCCGGGCGGCCCTGGCTCTTCCGGGGAGGGACGCCCTCTGCGGGCGCCTCCGGCGTGGACTGGTCAGCCATGGTGTGGTTCAGCCGATCTTCGCGTTCTTGTTCACGGTCACTTGGTCGATGTCGGACGTCCGCACGGTCACCGCGATCTGCCAGTCGCCCGCCATGGGGATCTGCACACCGTTCGACGACCAGTGTCCGGTGGCGATGCGGTCGGGCACGACGGGCAGCGGGCCGATGCTCTTCGCGACGAGCGTGAAGGCGACCTTCACTTCGGGGACGTCGAAGGCCCTGCCGTTGGGGCGCGTCACATAGACCTGCATCTCGTTGCCGCCCACGCGGGCCGGGTCGAGGGCGACCTGCACGGTGCCCTTGCCGTCCTGGCCGCCCGTGTCGAAGGGGATCTTCAGCGACAGGGGTCCGGACCGCGGTGAGGCGGAGGCGGACGCGGTGGCCGCCCTGGCCGTCTCCTCCGTGCGTCCGGGCTCGGTGGTCGTCAGCGCAGTGGTGACGGCGAGCACCACGATCGCGACGGCCGCCTCGGCGAGAACGGAACGGCGCAGCCCCGCACGGACGGGGTCGGCGTCCCGGATCCGCCTGGCCCGTGCCGCCGCCATGGCGGCCCGCTGCCGGGCCAGCTGCGCGGCACGCTCCGAGCGCCCGGACGTGCCCGAAGCCGCGCTGCCGGAGCCGCCGTCGTCCGCGCCGGAGACCTCCGGCTCTCCGTCCTTGTCCGAAGACCCGGAGTTCCCGTTCGCACCGGAAGCCGCCTCGGGGCTCCCGTTCTCCGTCCGTGCACCACTCTGGGCCGACACCTTCGCGGCCACCGTGGCCCGCCTCTTCTCCGGCGTACGCCGGGCCACCACCGCGGGTGCGTCCACCAGCTGCGCCGACCAGCGCCGGGAGATCCAGGCGATGCCGACGACGACGGCGACCAGACCGACCTTCACGAGCAGCAGCTGTCCGTACGTCGTTCCGGTCAGCGCCGACCAGGAACCGAGCTGGCGCCACGACTGGTAGACGCCGGTCGCGGCCAGCGTCACGACGCTTCCGAACGCAATGCGCGAGAAGCGCCGTACGGCCGCCGTCTCGATCGAAGGTGCCCGGTACAGCGCGACGAGCAGCGTCGCGAGCCCGCCCAGCCAGAGGGCGACCGCCAGCAGGTGCAGGACGTCGACCGGCATCGCGAGGCCGGTCTGGATGCCGGTCGAGGCGTGCTCGGCCATCGCCCAGGTCGCCGCGAGCCCCGACGCGACGACGGTCCCGCCGATGGCGAGCCCGAAGGTGAGGTCCCTCTTCTCGGCGGCCAGGTCGGCGGCATCGTCGCCGGACGCCGGCTCGTCATTGGAGCCATTGGAGCCATTGGAGTCGGCTGCGCGAGCCGAGCCTCCGGACCCCTTCACCGACGCGTCGGAGCGAGCCGAGCCACCGGTACCGCTCGCCTCACCGTCGCCGTCGGACGCCTGCACGCCGTCTGCCTCGTCACCTCCGGCGTCCTGCTTCACGTATGCCCCGAAGAGCACCGCGATGAACAGCGCACCCGCCGCGAGCAGCAGCAGCCGGGAGACCAGTGCCGCCCCCGCCTTGGTCTGCAGCACCTGTCCGATCAGGGACAGGTCGAAGATGTCCGAGACCTTCCCCGAGCCGGTGTACGAGCCGCGCAGGAGCAGCAGCGCGAGCGTCGCCGAGGTGAGCGCCACCCATCCGGAGGCCACGAGCCGCTGTACCGCCCGTACCCCGGCACCCCGTTGCCAGCAGGCCAGCACGAAGGCCGCGCCGCCGATCAGCACGATGAACCCGGCGTACGACACGTACCGTGCGAATCCGTAGAGCCAGCCCACGACCCCGCCGCCCGCGCTCCGACCGGAGACCGAGACGGTGGTCGTGGACGGCGCTCCTACGGAGAAGGTGAAGGCGCCGGAGACCGGATGGCTGTCCGCGGACACCACCTGGTAGGTGACGGTGTAGGTGCCGCGGGGCAGCCCGCTGCGCACCGGCACGCCGTACATGGTCCCGCTCAGATTGGACGCCTTGCCGGTGTCGACGCGCTGTCCTTTGGGATCGAGTACGCGCAGCGAGTTGTCGGAGAGCGCCACCTTCTCGGAGAAGGTGAGGGTGATCTGGGTGGGCGCCTTGTCGACCACCGTTCCCTGCCCGGGGTCGCTGCCGATCAGCGCGGCGTGTGCGGAGGCGGGGGCGGTCCCGCCGAACAGCGCGCCCGCGACGGCGAGCAGCAGCGCCAGCAGTCCGCGGACTGCCCGGATCCGGAGCGTGCTCGGGAACGCCGTACGGGTGTTCCCCTGGACGTGTCCGTCGGGAGCGATGGCCTGCGTCACGGTGATACCTCTCTCAGTGCCCGGTCTTCGGGTTGTACGTCGCCGGCTTCACCGGCATCTCGACCGTGACCGTTCCGGACTTGGCAAAGTGCAGCTGCACGGACACCTTCTCGCCCTGCTTCGGCTGGTGGGTGAGCTTCTCGAACATAAGGTGATTGCCGCCGCTCGCGAAGTCGAGCCTGCCGTCCGCAGGCACGGCGAACGACTTCACCTCCTCCATCGCGCCGCCCTTGGTGGAGTGCAGTGTGACGTCACCGGCGAGGCCGCTGGTGACGGAGGTGAGGGTGTCGGCGCCGCCGGAGTTGGTGACGGTGAAGAAGCCGGCCGCCATGTCGCCGGTGACGGGCGCGGGCATATAGGCGCCGGTGACCTTGAGCGCGGGCTTGGCCGAGGACGAGCCGCCGGAGCCGCCCGATCCGCCGCAGCCCATGAGCACCAGTCCCGCGGCTATGACCACGGCGGGACAGCCGAGACGGTGGTTCACGGGTTCTCCCCCTTGATGATCTTGGGGATGTCCTTGGTGTAGTCGTCGACGGTGGCGTCCTTGCCGTACACCACATAACCCCCGTCGGTCTTCGGCGAGAACGCGATGACCTGGGTGCCGTGGGTGGAGACGATCTTGCCGTTCTCCTTCCTCGGCGGCTCGATGCTGATGCCGAGGGCGCGGGCACCGGCCTGGATGGTGGCGAAGTCCCCGGTCAGGCCCACGACCTCGGGGTCGATGCCCTTGAGCCACTTGTCGAGTGCGGAGGGGGTGTCGCGCTCCGGGTCGGTGGTGACGAACACGATGCGCAGCGAGTCCTTCTGCGCCTGGGTCAGCTGCTTGTTCTTCTCCACCTCCTTCTTGGCGACGGCGAGGTTGTTCATCGTCAGCGGGCAGACGTCGGGGCAGTGGGTGTAGCCGAAGTAGATCAGCGTCGGCTTGCCCTTGGTCTCGGAGCGGAGGTCGTACTTCTTGCCGTGCGTGTCGGTGAGAACCAGGTCCGGCTTCTCGAACGGCTGGTCGAGCACGGTCCCGGCCTTGTCCGAGCCGTTCTCGGCGGAGACCTGGACGACCGGCCGGTCGCCGCTGTCGCCGGACCCGCAGGCGGAGAGGGTGAGCACGGCCGTGGCGAGGAGTGCGGCCGCGGCGAGCGTCTTCTTCTTGCGCATAGAAAAATGTCCCAGATGTGTGAACTCCGGTGGCGCCGGGGTCGTATGCGATGCGTCACGCGACGTGCCACGTGGTGCCGTACGACCCCGGCGCGCGTCCGGAGGCGAGTCGGACCTCAGATGTCGGTGGTGCGGCGGCGGCCCGCCAGGACGCCGTACGCGACGCCCGCCGCGCCGACGACGATGCCCACGACGCCGAGGACGCGGGCGGTGGTGTCACCGCCGCCGGTGGAGGACTCGGCCGCCGTGTCCTTGGCGGCCGTCGTGGCGGAGGCGTCCTCGGCCGTGGAGCCGTGGTGGCCGGAGGCGGCGGCGGTCAGCTGGAGCACCGGCGCGGGGTTCTCGGGCTCCTCCTGGCCCTCCTTCTGCGGCTCGATCCAGCGCACGACCTCGTTGTTGGAGTACGTCTGCAGAGCCTTGAAGACGAGCTGGTCGGTGTCCTCGGGGAGCCGGCCGATCGAGAGCGGGAACTTCTGGAAGTAGCCCGGTTCGATGCCCTTGGCGGTGGCGGTCCAGGTGACCTTGGAGACGGTCTCGTCGATCTGCTTGCCGTGCAGCGTGAGCGGCTTGTCGAGCTTGGACTTGGTGACCTGCACGGTCCAGCCGTCGAGCGGCTGCGGCATCACCGAGGCGAGCGGGTGGTCGGCAGGGAAGGTGACCTCGAGCTTGGTGGTCGAGGCGTTGTCACGCTCGTTGGGGACCTTGAAATCGACGACCGCGTAGTCGCCCTTGGAGGCGTTGCCCTCCGGCTGCACGCTCACATGCGCGAACGCGGGCGCGGACAGGGCGAGGACGGCCGTTGTGGCGGCGGCGCCGGCGGCGGCGATGCGGGAAGCCGTCGGGGAAGACTTGAAGGCCTTCATGGCAGAGAGCACTCCACTTCGAGTGAGTCCATGGGAAAGAGAGGTACGTGTGCGCAGCGGTGACCACGGCCGTGGCCCCACACGGGCACGCGCGCGTGCCGCACGACGGCAGCCCCTCGGCATGGACGAGTGGAGTGGCGCGTCGCGTCAGGCAGCGAGGACGAGAGAAGTGGAGGACGGCGGTCCGCGCCGGATCACCGTGTGCTGCAGCGCGGTCGTCCGCGGCTTCGGCGGCACGAGGAAAGCGGTGCGCGGGGCGCGCGCCCCGGCGTCGGGCGCATCTGTGAGCCCCGCCAGCATCGCGCGCACGAGAGCGAACGCGGCGCGCAGGGACCGTACGAGCGCCCCTTCCGCAACCTCTTGCGCCGACAGTCGCAGAAGCCGCAGCAGTGCCATGTCCCCGTGGCGCAGCACCCATCCGGCGGCGACGGCCGCGAGGAGGTGACCAAGGAGCATGGACACGGACGGCAGCACCGACCACCATGAACCGGCCGTGGTCGACAGGGCGTCCGCCGGGTGGTGCATGGCGGCCATCCCCGTGCCCGTGCCGAGGCGTGCATCGGCGAGGATCTTCTGGGCGTGCGCGGGGGAGATCGCCCCCGCGCTGGTGCCGCACATGATGCGTGCGGCCCGGGCCACGAGCGTGGCGTCGGCGGCGGACATCGCCTTCGACGTCATCGCCGCGGCCCCGGAGTGCTGCCCGAGCCCGAACAGCGTGTGCAGCACGGTCTGGCCCACCGCGAGGAATGCGACGATGCCCGGCAACGAGCGCTCGCGCCCGGCCAACAGGACTGTGACGGCGAACACGCCGAGGAAACCGGCACCCACCGCCCACAGCGGAACCGTGGCGCAGGAGGCGAGCCCGTGCCCGGCCGCGGCCAGCACGACACAGACCGCGGCGAACACCGCGGCCCGCAGAATCCGGAGATCGCATCCGGTGCGCGCCGTGCGCTGGTGGGGGGCACTCATGGCGGCCTCATCATCCCACTGGCCCGGCCGGCCCCGTGCGGCAGGTCCGCAAGGCGGCGTCCGTACCGTAAGCGGCATCCGTACCGTAAGCGGTATCCGTACCGTAAGCGGTATCCGTACGGTGAGCAGCAAATGAGCAGCATTCGTACGGTAATCGGAGGGCGTATCTGGAAGATCACGTTCTGGTGAGTGCCACATGCACATACACCGATCCCGGCCTCGGCGCATCCGCCGGATGGGCGGGATCTCGTCGGTCGGGCGATTGCAGGCGGGCACTCGCGGCAATACGTAACGGTATGTCGAGCCGCGGCCAGGAGGCTGGAGTATGAGCATCTGGTGGTCACTCCATCTGCGGCGCGAAGCTGCGAGCGTGCCACTCGCCCGACGGCTCCTTCTGGGCACCATGGAGACCGCGGGCGTCGACCCGGACATCTGCTACGACCTGTCCGTCGCCCTCAGCGAGGCCTGCGCCAACGCGGTCGAGCACGGCGGCGCCGGCCCACACGGTGGTACGTCGGAGGCGTACCGGGTCACGGCCTACCTCGACGGCGAGAAGTGCCGCATCGAAGTCGCCGACTGGGGCCCCGGGTTCCCCGTCGGCAGATCCCGCCCCGCGGTCCGCCCCGCGTGCCCCGACGCCGAGAACGGCCGCGGTCTCTGCCTCATCCATGAACTCGCCGACCATGTTCACATCGGCAACACGCCGGGCAGGGGCGGGGCGGTGGTCAGCTTCGACAAGATCCTGAAGTGGAAGAAGGGCGCCCCTCTGGCGGTTGTTTAGCTCCGGGTCGGCATGGCTGGGGCCGGTGTGTCACTGGCAGCCGGTCATCGGCGTGCGGGATTGACGTGCCGTTCCGCGAGAACCCTGGCGAGCGGGTGCGGGCGTTGGTGCGAAAGCCCCTTGTGCGCCAAGGGCGCCGGCAGCTGAGCCCTCCACGGATGTGCCCCGCCGAGGTCGGGGAGGCGCAGGAGGCCGGTGTACTCGTCGGTGGGGTTTCGCGGAGCACCGGAGTTGGTCTCGGTGAGGACCGGCTGTACTCCGCGGTGGCCCGTCGACGCCAGGCCCTGGTAGTCGCCCAGGAAGTAGCCGTCGCTGAAGGGGGCCTGCAGCCAGTCGAAGACACGCGAGCCCCGCCGCTCGGTGCGCCGCCGTGCGTCACCCCCCGGCAGGCTCGTCAGCCAGTAGGCGGTCGGCAGGGCGGCGGTGTCCCCGGGCTTGAGGAACCGCAGGTCGTAGTAGGTGAGTGCGACGGCACCCCGTGGTTCGACGGCGATGGAGGGGGAGAAGGCCGGCGTCCCCTTCCGGCTGATCAGCTGGGGGGACGACCAGGTGCGGCCGCCGTCGATGGAACGTACGAGCTGGACGGAGTTGTACGCGCCACCGGAGAAGTCCGAGCCCTCGTAGGCGAGGTAGAGCGTGCCGGTCCTCGGATCGATCGCCGGGCTGGGCACGCCCGCACCGGCGCGCAGCGCCTTGGCGGGGTCGTTCGGGTCGACCTCCGGTACGGAGGTGTCCTGGGCCACCACCGTCGGTGCACTCCAGGTGCTGCCGCCGTCGGTCGACTTCACCACGGAATAGTGCGCCGTCACGCTGTCGGTGCCCAACACGCTTGCATTGAAGAAGCTGTACAGGGTGCCGCTGCGCGGGTCGACGACGAGCTGCAGGAAAGCGGCGACCGTGTTCGCCGCGGTCTCGGTGATGGGCCTGGCCGGGCCCCAGGTACGGCCGCCGTCGTGGGTGACGGCGATGTATCCGGCGCTCTCCGTCCGGGAGCCGGGGTCGGTGGGGGCGAAGTCGAAGCGGTTCCAGACCTGGTAGGCGGTGCCGTGGCGTTTCGGGTCGGCGGTGATCGTCGGCTTGTCGTTGAAGAACGCGGGGTCGTCGTCGGTCTGCGTGGCGGTCAGGTTCCTCCAGGTGCGGCCGCCGTCGTACGAGGCGGCCGCGAGCACCGCGTTGCGCACCCGGTCGGCGTCGAAGCCGACCCCGCCGGAGTACACCACACCGTCCGGGCCGGTGCTGACCCAGGGGTCGGACGCTCTGCCGTACGGTGCTCCCCCGGGTGCGCAGGCGCTGAACGGCAGTGGCGTCTCGTGGTACGTGCGGCCGTTCCTGGTCCAACTGGCCACCAGCCCACGGGCGCCGCCGTCGGACCAGCGGTCCTGCTGGAAGACGGTGACCACACGGCGAGGATCGCGCGGGTCGACGGCGATGTACGGTTCCACCTCGGACCCGGCGTAGTTGACGCCTTTTGGGGTGGCACCCAGGGTGCAGCCCGCGTACGGGTCGCCGGAGGACACCTTGCGCAGGGGGCCGTTGCCGCCACCGGCCGTGGCCGGAACCGCCCCGATGACGGCGGCGAGCAGGACGACGGCAGCCGGGAACAAGGGCACGCGTGGGCGCATCGGGGTCTCCTTCGGGCCCGGCCGACGGACTGGGGGCGGGCAACCCCACGGACGCTAACCGGGCACACGGGAGAAAACTGTCATCGCATAAGCGGACTGACGCATAATCACCCGAATCGCCGTCACCAAACACAGGGACACCTCGATCACCCGGCGCCGCGCCCTCGCCGTGACCGGCGGGACCGTCGCGGCCCGGCGCGCGAGGGGAAGCGCGCGCCGGTTTCCCTCATGTACGCCGGGCGCTCGACGCGCTCGGTACGGCGCGGTCCGCCGGGGCAGCGGAGCCGGAGGTCCGGCTCGACGCGCTCCTGACGGTGATGTCCACGCTCCAGGACACGGAGCTGCTGTACACGGCCGGTCCGCTCGGTCTGCGCCAGGTGCAGGCCGGGGCGCGGGACGTGCTGAAGGCGGGCGGCACGGCGACAGAGGCCGGGCGCCGGGCTCTGGCCGGGCTGGACACCGACCTCCGGGGCCACGGCTGGAGCCCGCGGGGGAGCGGGGCGCTGCTCGCGGGGGCGTTGTTCGTGGACTCCCTTCCGATGCCGGTGCGTTACGGCGACCAGGGTCCGCTCCCGCTCAGGCGGTCGGCGTCCCTCGTGCTCAGACGGCCAAGGTCAAGGTCCCCCACCTCATGCGCCCGGGGTTTCGTCCAGCACCCGCCCCAGCACCTCCAGCGCCTCCGGATACGCCCGCTCCCGGGGCGTCCCGTACCCGACCACCAGCCCCTGCGGCCGGCCCACGCCCGCCGTGTGCCAGTGGTCCCCGAGCCGCCCCACCGCGAGCCCCTCGGCCTCGGCCCGCGCCAGCACCGTCTCCTCGTCGGGGACCTCGACCAGCGCGTGCAGCCCGGCCGCGATCCCCCGGACGGGCCGACGCGCCCCCAGCCGGTGGAGGAGCTGGTCACGGCGGCGCCGGTAGCGCAGCCGGCAGGCGCGCACGTGCCGGTCGTACGCATGGCTGTCGACCAGTTCCGCGAGGGCCAACTGCCCGATGGACTCGGTGTGGTGGTCGCTGTGCAGCTTGGCGTCGGCCACCGCGTCCACCAGGTGCGGCGGCAGCACCATCCAGCCCAGCCGCAGTGCGGGCCCGAGCGTCTTGGAGGCGGTGCCGAGGTACACCACGTGGCCCGGCGCCATGCCCTGGAGCGCCCCGACGGGTTGCCGGTCGTAGCGGAACTCCCCGTCGTAGTCGTCCTCGACGACCAGTCCGGCACGCGCGCGTGCCCAGTCCGTCAGCGCCCGCCGCCGTTCCGGGTGCAGCGTGACCCCGGTCGGGTACTGATGGGCCGGGGTGACCACCACGGCCGCCTCGTCCCCGAGGTCCCCGGCGCGGGCACCCCGTTCGTCGACGCGCAGCGGCACCACGCTGCCGCCGCCCCGCCGTACCACGTCCCGGTGGAACGGCAGCCCCGGGTCCTCCATGGCGACCGTCCCGCCGTCCAGCACGCGCGTGAGGAGGGCGAGCCCCTGCACGTACCCGGAGGTGATCACGATCCGTTCCGGCGGCGCGATCACGCCCCGCGCCCGCCCCAGGTACCCGGAGAGCGCGGTGCGCAGTTCGATGCGGCCGCGTGGATCCCCGTAGTCGTACGCGAGCGAGGGTGCCGTCGCGATCGCGCGGCGCAGCGCCCGCAGCCAGGCCGCCGCCGGGAACGCGCCGACGTCCGGGCTGCCGGGCCGCAGGTCGAAACGCGGGGCACGCGCGCGTGGAGCACCGTCGGCACGTGCCGGGGCCGGTGAGGGCAGCGACGCGACCTGGGTGCCCGAGCCCTGCCGCGCCGTCAGATATCCCTCGGCGACGAGCTGGTCGTACGCGGCTTTTGCCGTGCCCCGCGAGACGCCCAGCTCGGCCGCGAGCCGCCGGGTCGCCGGCAACCGGGTACCGGGTGCGAGCCGCCCGTCCCGCACGGCGTCCCGCAACGCCCGCTCCAGACCGGCACGGCGTCCGTCCGCCGTGTCCGGCTCCAGGTGCAGGTCGACTCCGACGCCGGACCAGAAATCCTCCGTGGAACCGGGCCCTCTGACCAACGAAATCCCCCCGTACGTCATACGAACGGCCGGGCACCTCCCATCGGTACCCGGCCATTCACCCCGGTATCAGCCCTTGAGGGAGGCCATCCACGCCTCGACCTCGTCGGAGCGGCGCGGCAGCCCCGCCGAGAGGTTCCGGTTGCCGTCCTCCGTGACCAGGATGTCGTCCTCGATGCGGACGCCGATGCCGCGGTACTCCTCCGGGACGGTCAGGTCGTCCGCCTGGAAGTACAGGCCCGGCTCGACCGTGAGCACCATGCCCGGCTCCAGCGTGCCGTCGACGTACGTCTCGACGCGCGCGGCGGCGCAGTCGTGGACGTCCATGCCGAGCATGTGGCCCGTGCCGTGCAGGGTCCAGCGGCGCTGCAGTCCCAGTTCGAGGACGCGCTCCACCGGGCCCTCGACCAGGCCCCACTCGACCAGCTTTTCTGCCAGCACGCGCTGGGCGGCGTCATGGAAGTCGCGGTACTTGGCGCCCGGCTTCACCGCCGCGATCCCGGCTTCCTGGGCCTCGTACACGGCGTCGTAGATCTTCTTCTGGATCTCGCTGTACGTGCCGTTGACCGGCAGCGTGCGCGTGACATCGGCGGTGTAGTACGTGTGCGTCTCGACACCCGCGTCCAGCAGGAGCAGGTCACCGGAGCGGACCGGGCCGTCGTTGCGCACCCAGTGCAGCGTGCAGGCGTGCGGGCCGGACGCGCAGATGGAGCCGTAGCCGACGTCGTTGCCCTCCACACGCGCGCGGAGGAAGAACGTTCCCTCGATGTAGCGCTCGGAGGTGGCCTCCGCCCTGTCGAGGACCTTCACCACGTCCTCGAAGCCGCGCACGGTCGAGTCGACGGCCTTCTGCAGCTCGCCGATCTCGAACTCGTCCTTGATCAGGCGGGCCTCGGAGAGGTGGACGCGCAGTTCCTCGTCGCGCTCGGCGGTCACCTTGTCGTGCAGCGCGGCCTCGATGCCGGCGTCGTGGCCGCGCACGACGCGGACCGGGCCGGTGGCCTCCTTCAGCTTCTGAGGCAGCTCGCGCACGTCCGACGCCGGGATGCCGTACAGCTGCTCCGCCTCGGCGAGCGAGTGGCGGCGGCCGACCCACAGCTCGCCGTGGCCGGAGAGCCAGAACTCGCCGTTCTCACGGTTGGAGCGGGGCAGCAGGTAGATCGTCGCGGTGTGGCCGTCCCCGGCCGGCTCCAGGACCAGGACGCCGTCCTCGGTCTGGTTGCCCGTGAGGTACGCGTACTCGACGGACGCGCGGAAGGCGTACTCCGTGTCGTTCGAGCGGGTCTTCAGGTTGCCCGCGGGGATCACCAGACGCTCGCCCGGGAAGCGCGCGGAGAGCGTGGCGCGGCGGGCGGCGGTCTCGGCGGCCTGGGCGACCGGCCGCAGGTCGTGCAGCTCGGTGTCGGCCCAGCCGGACTTCATGTTCTCGGCCAGCTCGTCGGACACGCCCGGGTACAGGCCGTTCTTGCGCTGCTCGATCGGCTCTTCTTCTTCGGTGGTCTCCGGGGTCTCCGGGAGCTCCTCCGCCACGGCTCTTCCTCCTCGATACGGCACTGGGCCTCCTCCATCGTACGGTCGTACTGAAGGGGGCCCAGGGCCGGAAGACCTGTTACCCAAGACAGTCGTGCCCTCACTCGAACCGCGCCGCCAGCAGCACCACGTCCTCCGTGCTCTCCTGCTGGTCCAGCCCGTCCGGCAGCACGGTCCGCAGAACGTGGTCGGCGACGGCTCCCGGGTCGGCGCGCATCGGCCGCGGCACGCTCGATGCCGCCGCGTGCAGCCGGGCGAAGGCGCGGTCCATGGGGTCGCCGGTGCGGTGCAGCAGCCCGTCGGTGTAGAGCAGCACGGTCTCGCCGCGCTCCGCGGTCAGTTCGAGGCTCGGTGCCTCCCAGCAGGCGAGCATGCCCAGGGGCGCCGAAAGCGAGGTCTCGACGAACTCCGTGCGCCGCGGGCCGGTCACCAGCGGCGGGCTGTGCCCGGCCCCGGCGAGGGTGAGCTTGCGCAGCGTGGGTTCGCAGTACGCGAACAGGGCGGTGGCCGAGCGGGCCGGCTCGGTCAGCCGCAGGAGCAGCTCCAGGTCCGAGAGGACCGCCACCGGGTCCTCGCCCTCCATCACGGCGTACGCGCGCAGCGAGGCCCGCAGCCGGCCCATCGCGGCGACCGCGCTGGGCCCCGACCCGGTCACGGACCCGACGGCGAGACCGAGCGCGGCATCGGGCAGCGGCAGCGCGTCGTACCAGTCGCCGCCCCCGCGCGGACCGGTGCGGCGGCGGGCGGCGAGCTGGACGCCGGCGACCCGGGGCAGCCGGGAGGGGAGCAATTCCTCGGAGATCGTCGCCATGCACGCGCGCGTGCGCTCGATTTCGACCATCCGCGCCAGGTGCTCGGTGGCGTAGCGGGCGTACAGACCGACGAGGTGGCGCTGGCGCTCGACCGGCTCGGCCGGTTCGTCATAGAGCCATACGGCGGCGCCCAGGCGGCCGGCCGCCTCGGTGGACAGGGGAAGTGCGTAGCTCGCGGCGTAGCCGAGCCGGGCCGCGACCTCGCGGTGGCGGGGGTCGAGCCCGGCCTCGGAGAGCAGATCGGGCTCGGCGATCTCGCGTTCGCCGCCCGGAAGTCCTTCGAGGATCCTGCCGTACGACATGGAGCTGCGCGGCACGGTCTCGATGTGCCCGAGGTCGGCGCGGGCCAGACCCAGGCCGATCGTGGTGTCGGGGCCGAGGCCGTCGCGCGGTTCCAGTACGACGAGACCGCGCCGGGCGCCCACCAGGGCGGCTCCGGCGCGCAGCAGTTCCTGGAGCGCTTCGGAGAGTGAGTCCGTGCGCGCCAGGCGTTCGGTGAGTTCGTGGAGGGTCGTGAGATCGGAGACCCATCCGGCGAGCCGGTCCTGGAGGAGGGCTCCCGGGCCGGTGGTGGCCGGGGGATCATCCGTGGCCGCAGGCGTGGGCGCGACAGTGTGTGCGGGCGACGGAACCGTTGAATCGATTCCGGCCACTTTCGGAGGGTGAGGGGCGTTCATGGCGTCCGGCTCTCGGACTGGTGCGTATTGCTCGATAGCATCGCAAACCCCCATGTCAATCTGCGCCGCTAGCGGTGTCTCCACATGTACACGTACTCGTAAGGGGATGTCCAGCATTGTCCTGCTGGGTTTCCTGGTGTCCGTGGGGCTTTCCTACTCTCTTGCGGAATAGCAAAATTGGCTTAAAACCGCCTCAGGTATGGCCCTATTGCGGTCGACTGGCCTTGTTCGACAGAGCGTCACAGCGGTGGTGATGGGTACGTACTCGGTGAAGGCCAGGGGTGGTTGGGGGCCACCCGGAACCTGGTACCGGACCCGGGCGTCTTAACCACCGACGACCGAACCCCATCCTCCCGTGGTGGAGGCGGCGAGTAAGAGCGGGAAGGCAAATCGCCAGGCGCCGCCACCCCACGCCATGCCCATGCTTGTGATGGGCGCAGTATGGACGCGGACGCAGCCAACGCTCGGCCCATAGGGGTTCCCCTTGTCCAAGACAAGGGTGTGATGCGCCAGTAGGTACGCACGGTGAAGTGATCGACACATGGTGTGATGTGGTCCTCGGTGTTGCCAGGCGTGCAACGGAAAGGAACGAGCGCTCATGCGCGAGATCCTCGGAAGGCGACGCAGGCTCCTGTCCAGGCGGAACGACCGGAGGCCTGAGTTGATCAGCGCGGCCCTGACCTTCGCGACGGAATGGCAGTGGCCCGTTCTCCCGGGTGTGGCACCGGACCCGCAGGGGCGTGCCCGCTGCGGATGCCCCGACCCGGAGTGCACGGTGCCCGGCGCGCACCCCTTCGACCCGGGGCTGCTCGCGGCCACCACCGACGAGCGCATGGTGCGCTGGTGGTGGACCAACCGGCCGTCCGCACCGATCGTGCTGGCAACCGGCGGCAGGGCGCCGTGTGCGGTGAGCCTGCCCGCCCTCGCGGCCTCGCGCGCCCTCGCCGCGCTCGACCGCAAGGGCATGCGCCTCGGCCCGGTCGTGGCGGCGCCGCACCGCTGGGCGATCCTCGTGGCGCCGTATTCCATGGAGCAGTTGGGCGACCTCCTCTACGCCAAGGACTTCGTCCCCGGGTCGCTGCGTTTCCACGGCGAGGGCGGTTATCTGGCTCTGCCCCCGTCCGAGACCGGCCAGGGCGAGATCCGCTGGGAGCGGGCACCGCTGCCCGGCTCCGCCTCCCCCTGGGTGCCCGACGTGGAGGCCGTGGTGGACGCCGTCGTGGAGGCCCTCACTCGTACGGGTGTGAGCGCGCCCGAGTTGTAGGGGTGTCGGGCGTGCGGCGAGCCGGGCGCCCGTGATCGGCCGATATCTTCGGCCCCATGCTGATTCGTCCTGGGGGCCAGGGGAAACGGGGGCGCGGGAGGAACTCGCCGGTCCGCGGCCGGCCCGACCCCCGCAGGGTGCGGCTGTACGCGCTCATGGGCGTGGTGACGTTGGTCGCCGCGCTGCCGATCGCCGTGGCGTCCGCCGGGCCGGTCGGCGACGCGGACCGCGCCGCGCTCCGCATGTCCGCGGACGATGACGCGAACCGGTCGGTCTCCTCCGGCTTCACCCTGGGCGTCGGTCTGGCCACCGCCGCCCGCTGCGGCCCCCAACTCTCCTCCCTCGACGGCATCGAGGCGCAGACCTGCGTCCTGACGCAGGGGCGGGAGACCTGGGCGCGCACGTACTACCGCAACGCCACCGGCGAGAAGCTGAGCTCCGTCCTGAGCTTCATGGGGCCCGACGGGCGCAGCGTCGAGATGGACTGCGCGGTGAGCGCCGCGGACGACCCGGAGACCTGTGAGACGCCCCGGCAGCGTGTGGCGGGCGACCCGGGGGCGTACTCGGCGGTCGCGGAGTTCGCCGGCGGCGACGGGAGCGGGCCGCTGCTGCTGCGCTCCGGAAGCGACGCCTCCGAGTCGGGTTGACGGTAACTCGGCATCCAGTTACGGCAGTTGACGGCGCTGACCGTTTCGTACATGCGCGTACACATGGAAAGACCCGGTTGCTGGCGACGGGGGATGCACCAGCAACCGGGCTACTGGAACGGTAACAAGAGATCGGCGGTTAGCAAATTCGATCTCGGCTATTCGGACACGGATTTACCTGTCACGACGGCCACTTGTGACAGGAGTCACCCGCGGCGACGGCCCTGATCCTGCTGACCGGTCGGTCAGGTTGGGTCTGTGTGTCAGCTGAGCGTCACCTGGCGGTTGGTCAGCCCGCCGCGCGCCCGGCGCTCGTCCGGGGTGAGCGGTGCGTCCGAGGCCAGGGCGGTCGCGAGGCGCTCGGCGAACTCGGCCGCCGGCTTCTCGATGTCCTCCGCGCCCATTCCGCTCGGCAGGTCCCAGACCGGCACCGTGAGCCCGTGCGCGCGGAAGGAGCCGACCAGGCGCGTGCCCTCGCCGAGGCTCGACTGCCCGGCCGCGTGCAGCCGCGCGAGAGCGTCCAGAAGCTTTTCCTCGGCGTGCGGCATGACCCACCGCAGGTGGTTCTTGTCCGGGGTCTCGCACCAGTACGCGGCGTCCACGCCCTGGAGCTTCACGGTGGGGATGGCGGCGGCGTTGGCCCGCTCCAGGGAGGCGGTCACCTCCGGCGTCGTGTTCTCCGAGTCGGGGACCCAGAACTCGAAGCCGCTGTGCACGACCGGCTCGAAGGCGCCCTCCGGGTCCAGCAGGTCCTGCAGCCGCGGGCTGTCGGCGGGCGCGCGGCGGCCCTGGACCGGAGTGCCCGGTTCGGCGGCGAGGGCACGCTGGAGCGTGTCCGCCAGGTCGCGGCTGATGTCCCCCGACGCCGTGTCGTTCTGCAGGCCGAGCAGGACCGAGCCGTCCTCGCGGCGCAGCGCCGGCCACGCCATCGGCAGGACCGTGGCGAGCGTGACCGACGGGACGCCCGCCGGCAGGTCGCCCTTGAGCTTGAGCTCGACGGTGGCCGCCGGCACGAGCTCGCGCAGTGCCACCCAGTCGCACTCGCGGGGAAGTCCCTCGAACGGACGCTGCACCAGCTCGGTCACCGCGTGTGCGGCGGCCCGGCCGTGGCAGGCCTTGTAGCGACGGCCGCTGCCGCAGGGGCAGGGCTCGCGGGCGCCGACGACCGGGATCTCGCCCTCGGCGAGCTGCGGGCGCTTGACCTGGGTCTGGGGTCGCTTCTTGGCCATCGTGGGTGTCTCCCGGTTACGGCTCGTTTCGTACGGGCGCGAGCCTAGCCGCTCGTACGACGGCCGACGGGATCCTGTGGACAACGCACCGAGTCGTCCCCGAAGGGGTGCCCCGGTCCACCCGAAGGGCTCCCGCCCCGGCACGCGTACCGGGGCCGTCCCGGCCCTGGCCGGGCGTTCCGTACGCGCGTTCCGCATGGGCGTTCCATATGGGCGTTCCATATGGGCGTTCCATATGGGCATTCCGTACGGGCGTGTCCGCCCGGACCCGTCTCGGCCCAGGTCCCCGGCCCGTCTCAGTCGAGATCGTCGAACGCGTCCGTGAAGTCCAGGTCGGGCAACTGGGACACGGAGGGTGCCGTGATGCGTGTGGCGAAGTCGTCGCCGCGGCGCGCGGCGGCGACGTCGTCCTGGACGACGACCCAGACCGTGACCTCTCCGCGGGTTTCGTCGCGTACGCCCCAGTCCTTGGCCAGTGCCGTGATGATGTTCAGCCCGCGGCCGCCGTGCGCCGTGACCGAGGGGGTCGCGGGCACCGGACGGGTCGGGCCGCCGCCGTCCGTCACCTCGACCGTGAGCCGTCCGGAGGCGTCGACGCGCCATGCGGCGCGCACGTCCCCATCCCCCGCCAGACTGTCGCCGAGCGGTCTGCCGTGACGACAGGCATTGCTGAGTAGTTCCGAAAGGATCAGTACGGCATCGTCGATGACCGATTCCGATACGCCACCAGTACGCAACTGATCGCGCATGCGGTGTCTTGCCTCCCCCACGCCCGCAGGACCATGGGGTACGGCCATGCTCGACGACGTGGGCACCTCCTGTGCCACCACCAACGCCACCCCCGAGACCTCCTTCGCCCCACGCCACGGTGTGAATGCCCCATTGGACTGGACTGGAAACCGGCCGCCGCGCGTCCGCTGACGCACTCATTACGGTCGAACACGTTCCGAACGCGCCGGGGCACTCCCCGTAATCATGCGGCTTGATTTCAACCCTTATGGCGAGGAATGGGTGAACGAAGAGGTGCGCCGTTCAACGGCCGAGCTGGCGCAGTACCGCGCGCGGACGGTTGGTGATGATGGCGTCGACGCCCAGTTCGACGCAGAGATCGACATCCTCGGGCTCATTCACAGTCCAGACGTGCACCTGGTGGCCGACCCCCTTCAGCCGCTGGATGTACGCCGGGTGACTGCGCACGATCCGCATGGAAGGGCCTGCGATCCGGACACCCGCGGGCAGCCGTCCGTCGCGCAGCCGGGGGGAGAGGAACTGCAGCAGGTAGACCGTCGGCAGGTTAGGAGAGGCGGCCCGCACGCGGTGCAGTGAGCGCGCCGAGAAGCTCATGATCCGTACCGGAGACGTGGCCGGGGACTCGGGGGCGTCCAAACCGAATCGCTTCAGCAGGAGCAGCAGGCGCTCCTCGACCTGCCCCGCCCAGCGTGTCGGATGCTTGGTCTCGATGGCCAGGTCGATGGGGCGTCCGGCGTCGGCGACCAGTTCCAGCAGGCGCTCCAGGGTGAGGACGGAGGTGTCCTCGGGGTCCTGCGGGCGGTGTTCCCAGTCGGGCTCCTCGTCGCGGCTCTTCCAGGAGCCGAAGTCCAGGGCGGCGAGGTCGGCGAGCTCCAGGGTGGAGACCGCGCCGCGGCCGTTGGACGTACGGTTGACACGCCGGTCGTGGACGCAGACGAGATGTCCGTCCGCGGTCAGCCGGATGTCGCACTCGAGGGCGTCGGCACCGTCCTCGATGGCCTTCTTGTACGCGGCCAGGGTGTGCTCGGGTGCCTCCTCGGAGGCGCCGCGGTGGGCGACCACCTGGACCAGGTGCTGTCGTGCGTGGGTCACCGCGTCATCGTGCCACCGTCGAGGGGAACGTGCGGGATCGGAAGGCGACGTGACGGCGTCGGCGAGGTGTCGGGAATGAAGATTTTTGTTCGGACAGGTCCGATATAAAGGGAGGTCGGGCACCCCACAGCCACCACTTATGGTGCCCTGACGCCCGGTGGGAAAAGCTTGACGGCGTACAACAGGACACGCATAGCCGATACGCGCCCGGCGCCGCGCAGGGTGAGTGAGTGCGGCCGAGTGCGAACCAGAAGAACAGCCGTGGAACGAGGAGAAGAGCTGTGAGCACCGAGAACGAGGGCACTGCGGTACCCCCGGCCCCGTCTGCACCTCCCGTGCCGGTGGATGCTCCCGCTTCCGCGCCGGGCACGGCCCAGGAAGGGCACGCGAGCGCCGGGATCCCCGGACCGGGCGCGGGGAGCACTCCGCCCGCAGGGGGCGCGCCGTCCGCGCCGGGCGCTCCGCACCCGGAAGGCGCGCCGACCACTCAGCTCCCGCCCGTGCCCCCGGGGCAGCCCGGGGCGTACCCGGCCGCCGAGGCGGGCTGGCCGCCGCCTCCGCCGGTCACCCCCCTGTACGCCGGCGGCGGCGGCGGCGGTGCGGGCGGTGGCTGGGGTGCCTCGTACCAGGAGCCCGCCCCGAAGCCGAAGAACGGCCGCGGCGGTCTGGTCGCCGCGATTCTCGTCGCCGCGCTGGTCGCGGGCGGCGTCGGCGGCGGCATCGGCTACCAGCTGGCCAAGAACAACGACTCGAGCGGCTCGACGACCGTGGCCGCATCCACCAGCGGTGGCGACGTCAAGCGCGCCATCGGGTCGATCGCGAGCGTGGCCGCCAGGGCGCTGCCGAGCACGGTCACCATCGAGGCCGAGAGCACCAACGGCCAGGGCGGCACCGGCACGGGCTTCGTCTTCGACACCCAGGGCCACATCGTCACCAACAACCACGTCGTCGCGGACGCGGTCGACGGCGGAAAGCTCACCGCGACGTTCCCCAACGGCAAGAAGTACGACGCCGAGATCATCGGGCACGCACAGGGCTACGACGTCGCCGTCATCAAGCTCAAGAACGCCCCCAGCGACCTCAAGCCCCTCGCCCTCGGCGACTCGGACAAGGTGGCGGTCGGCGACGAGACGATCGCGATCGGCGCGCCCTTCGGCCTGTCGAACACCGTGACCCAGGGCATCATCAGCGCCAAGCACCGCCCGGTGGCCTCCAGCGACGGCGGCTCCGAGAGCAAGGCGTCGTACATGAGCGCCCTGCAGACGGACGCCTCGATCAACCCGGGCAACTCCGGCGGCCCCCTCCTGGACGCACAGGGCGCGGTCATCGGCATCAACTCGGCCATCCAGTCCACGGGCAGCAGTGGTCTGGGCGGCAGCGGCCAGTCCGGCTCGATCGGCCTGGGCTTCGCGATCCCGATCAACCAGGCCAAGTACGTCGCCCAGCAGCTGATCAAGACGGGCAAGCCGGTCTACGCCAAGATCGGCGCCTCGGTCTCGCTGGATGAAACCACCGGCGGGGCGAAGATCACCGACCAGGGCGCCGGCGGCTCCGCCGCGATCGAGTCGGGCGGCCCCGCGGACAAGGCGGGCCTCAAGCCGGGCGATGTGATCACCAAGCTCGACGACACGGTGGTCGACAGCGGTCCGACCCTGATCGGCGAGATCTGGACCCACAAGCCCGGCGACCAGGTCATGATCACCTACCAACGCGGCGGCAAGTCCCACACGGTGGATCTCACGCTGGGCTCCCGCGTCGGCGACAACTGAGCCCCGTGGGCCGCACCGGGCGCCGCGATCCACGCTGACCCACGCGCGCGTGCAACCCGTTGCGCTTGTCCCGCGCCGCCGATCGCGGCGAGCGCGGGGCGGGTTGGCCGAGCGGCCCGAGGGAACGGTCTTGAAAAACGTGAGGACGTGAAAGCGTCCCCGTGGGGTCGGATCCGACTGCCTCGGCAGGTCCGAGACGTACTGGTCAGAAGGGGTGCCTCTCACTGAGGGGCACCCTTTTGCATGGGGCCTGTCTCACCGTGATCCGGCTCTGTCGCGTTGTTGATCAGTGCGTGTGGACCAGGCGTGGACCACCAGGCGTGTGACGTCTGTCAGTTGACCAGGGGAAATGCGGTGGCGAACGGGGCGCCGTTCGCGCTCGTCGTGACGGGCTTCCTGATGCATTTCAAGCACGAGTGGGCATCATCGGCGAGATCTCGCCGTCGCCTGGTGTGCGCACCTGCACCTCTCGCCACAGAGCCCGTTGACATCCTCATCGCCAAGGAATAGGACAAAGTTCGTAAAACATGTGAAGGTGAGCCATCTCGGATGTGGATGGCTCACCGGCGACTGACACCAAGACTCCTTGACTTGCGCGTCGCGAGGAGGAGGTGAACACATGAGCGACACAGAACAGACGCCTCAGGAACCCGAGGAGACCTCGGCCGAAGGCGAGGAGTCGGCGGCTGAAGCAGCGGAGACTGCGGAAGGTGCGGAGGCGGAAGCCCCCGCGACCGGTGAGGCCGCGGAACCCGAGGAGGCCTCGGCCGAAGGCGAGGAGTCGGCGGCTGAAGCAGCGGAGACCGCGGAAGGTGCGGAGGCGGAAGCCCCCGCGACCGGTGAGGCCGCGGAACCCGAGGAGGCCTCGGCCGAAGGCGAAGAGCCCACAGCCGAAACGGAGAAGGAGGAAGCGGAGGCACCGGAGGCCGAGGGTGAGGAGTCATCCGAGGGTGAGTAATTGTGGTTGTACCTGGGCAAAGCGATCACCGTCAGGTGATCGGCGGATGGCGCCCAGCGTATGAAACGACGTCGTCCCCACTTTTCCAGTGGGGGCGACGGATGTGTGCCTACGGGAGCGGCGCGGTCTGGCCCGGCCGGACTACTCCTCGTCTCCGGCTTCCAGGGCCGGCTCGATCTGCTGATTCGCGTGCTGTCCAGGCCGAGGGGTGGTCCGGTCCCTGATTTTTGGTCTTGGTCATGCGAGCGGCGCCGGATGAACCGGAGCCTCAGAGGCAGCTCAGGGCTCTACCCACCTCGTAGATGGTCGGCCGGCCCTTGCGCCCGCCAGTACAACCAGGCCCGCGCATACTTCACGGAGGCTCTGCAACTGGCCAAGGAAATCGACGGCTGGCAGTTCATGGCCAACGTCCTTGCCTGCATGAGCTTGCAGGGTACGTACCAGGACAAGCCTGCGGACTCACTGGCACTTGTGACCGCCGCCCAAGACCAGGCCTGCTCAGCGCTCGACACCACCCCACGGGTTTTGTCGATGCTGTCCATGCGCGAAGCCTTCGCTCACGCCACTCTCGGCGGGTCTCCGTTGTCCTTCGGCGTCTGGAAGGTCGCGAGCACGACGTCGTTGAACGTCACACCGTGGTCGGCGCTGCGCGCGAGATGCGCCGAGACGATGGGGAAGCCGTCGCTCGTCGTTCCGTCGAAGGTGTCGTACAGCACGGATGGCAGCCTGTCTGGGTTCCTGGCGACGCGCGCGACGATGCGGCCCTGGGCGAGACGGAAGACGGCGTGATCCCCCAGGCGCAGCAACTCGATGCCGTCCGGGTCGACATTGGCCTCGCTGCAGGCCCGCCGGAGCAGGTCCTCCCCGCTCGCAGCGTCGAACTCGGTCCGCACAGGGTGCCCCGCCACGCGGGGCACCCTGTAGATACTGAGGCTGAACTCGTGGTGTCGTGGCTGGTTGTGCGGGGCTGAGGGCAGGCCGGTCTCGTGCCGAAGGGCTGTGCATGGTGGGCTCCGGGCACGGCGGGCACGTGCCACACTCGATCGGCTGTAGATCAACGATCGGCGCCCGCGGTGGACGGCAGTCCCGTCCCAAACGCCAGGAGGATGTCCGTGACCTTTGCCGTCGGCCTCTTCGAACTGTTTGGCATCGCGATCCCGGGAGGGGTGCAGCTGGCAGTCCTCCTGTACGCCCTCGGCCGCCTGCACCTGGTCGACGTCGGCGCCCTGGCCACGGCGCCGTCGGCGTTGCTGGTGGTCGGCGCTGTGGTGAGCAGCTACGTGCTGGGCAGTGTCACCACTCCCCTGAGCGCCGTCCTCGACAAGATCATGCCCCGCTGGCACCGAACTCCCGACGACGCCCGGCGTATTTTCCTTGCCAGCGTTCCCGACGCCCGGGACCGCCCCTTCGTATCCGCGGACCCCAACGTGTTGCTGGCCACCGCCGAACTACACAACAAGCCGGTCGCCAGCGAGGTCACCCGAAGGGAGGCAGTGGGGATGATGCAACGCAACCTCGCGCTCTCGCTGACCATGGCATCAATCGCTGCGCTGGTCGAATTCGCCGTCGGCCCCCACTGGCTGCTGGCCGCCTGCTGCGCCCTGCTCCTGTCGACGGCCGTCGTCGGCACCATATGGAGAGAGAGGAAGACACGACACTACCCGTGGCTGAAGACCCTGGAGATCTGCTTCTGGATACCCGATATCGATACCCCCTTCGCCCCCGACCGCGACCGTCGCTGACTGGCGTGTAGCGGACTCTCTTACCCTCAGCCCTTCATAACCAGCAACGACACCACGAGTTCAATCTCAGTCACAGCGATTACGTGAGGGTCTCCTCACCAGTTGTCGACGTTGCTCCATCCGCTGCCGATGCCTCTGCTGTCGGCTGTTCCTGATCGGCGGATTGGGTCGTATCGAGTTGGCCACCCACAAGCTGTAGGGCTATCTGAGCACGGACGGTGTTCCGCAGACGCTCTTCGCTGATGTTGTCGGAAAGGACCGTGGCGGCCTTCAGGCGGCGGTCGAAGCGGCTGTCGTCGCGAAGCATCACGCCTTGGGAACCCATGTCCCTGCGAGTTCGGTTGGATTGGAGGAAGAAGACACCGGCCAGAATATCGATGACGGCTCCCGAAGTCTGAGTGACGATTGCTCCATAGCGGTTTCCGTTGGTGTCTGCATGGAGAATAGCGAGCCAGACTCCAAAGAGGAGGACTGTCGATCCGATCACGGCGAAAGCGAGGCTGACAAAGAAACTCAGCTTGGCTTGGGCGAGCCCGTGTGTATAGATCCGAGTCAGCATTGATTCCTGGGCGTCTGACTCAAGTAGCCTAGCAGTGCCGGGTTGCTCGGCCCCTGACTGAGATCCTGTTGAGGAAATGTGGATTGTTGCCCCGGCGCCGTGGACGTGGAGGTCGCGAAGGCTGGGGTCCTCCAGCTGGCGTAGGGTTTTCTCCGTCTCGGTCGTGAATGATCGACCTGCAGCCCACAAAAGCGATGCGAGTACGCCAGATATGCCGAGAAGGATTGCGGCAGCCGCGACTCCGCGGTCATACCAAATCTGGGCCTCATAGTTATAACTGCCGAAGGATGGCCCGTTTCCTTCAACAAGCGCCCATAAAACGAAAGCAAATGCCGCGGATAGAATTGAGCCTATGGCGGCAATCAGAGGTGTGCGCAGTTTGCTTACCTGTTTTACTACCCGTGCTGAGGTGGATGGCGTGGCCTCGCCTTCCGTATTTCTCTCTGTGTCGGACAACGTCGATCGCGCCTCTCTAAGGACCACAGTCCAGGTGCCGCAGGAGTTGGCGGTTACGGCTTCCCAGGTCAGATCTCCATGTACGCGACGACGATCACCATGCCAAGAGCGGTTGCGTAGAAGACGACCCGGGCCGAACCCTGGCGATAGTCCCGCAGAAGTGGGGCGTTCGGCAGGGGATCGCCGATCTTTGGGTTGACGGAGATGGCCACCAGGAGCGGATCGAGGTGCTGCAGCTCCTGGTCGCCAATCGCAGCGAGCTGCCGCTCGGCGACTTCGTGGAAGGTGATCTGCGCGCGCCGGGGGCCGTGTTCAGGCAACGTCGTCAGCCTCGTCCTCGATGGGCGGCATGCCCCGCTCGGCGCGGATGTCCTCCCACGGCCGACACTTGTCGAGGTCGATGCCCTCGTCTGCCAGCTGCTGCAGCACGTACGCGAGGGTGGGGTTCTCAGGGAACTCGGCTCGCGCCGCAGCGCGCAGCCCGTCGGCCTCTTGGGGGTCGAACGCAATGCGTGCCATGCCGGTCCTCCCGGGCTGTCTCACGGTCGAGGGTACGCGCGCAGTCAGCGGTGGCGCACCCTCTTCGCAGACTCGCTCCATGGGAACTTGATCATGGCCGGTGGGCCGGTGGGCCGGTGGGCCGGTGGGCCGGTGGGCCGGTGATGAGCCAACAGCAAGGCATTCTTTGCGCGGCTGGTGCGGGCAACGTACGTGTGATGCGCCAGAGTTTCGCCACCCCTTGGAGTCCCAGGACCGAGAAATCCCAGCACGCGCCCTGGCGAACCCTGGCGAATGCCGGTATCCGCGAAATCCACAGAGTCGTGCGCGGTAGCGTCCGCCAGGTGGCTCGGTTCCGCCCCTCTGCGTCTCTCCTGCTCGTCTGTTGAGCAGGGGGAACTGAGAGAGGTGGGAGGTGAGTTGATGGACCAGTCGAAGGGGCCCGCGTGGTTCCGGCGGCATCACTGGTGGATCCAGTTGGCACTGGAAGCCTTGGCCGTGGCTGGGACGATCGTGGGCTGTGCTGAGCCGTTCATGCGCTGAGAGGTGGATGATCGGTGGTCCGGTCGGAGGGGCCTCTGGTGCGGGCCCGGCCGATGGGTGCTCGACCGGGCCCACTGCCCGCGTGGCCGGCCTGGCTCCGGTTGCCCCCGGGGCCAGGCCGTCGCCGTACGCGGGAGTCAAAAGGATCCCTCCAGGCGGTGCGTTTGTACCGCTGCGTAGCGCTCACCCCGCGCTACGCCAATCTAGCGTGAGGCTTGATCCAGGTGATCGTTTATGCCCACGAATCCGGGGTTGTTAATGGACGTTAACATAATGGAGTTGCAGGTCAAGCGGCGGTGAGGTGGCGAATCCTGGCGAAGTTCGTGATCTTGGGATTCGCTGTGTCCGGCTGTAGAGAGCCCGTAAGGGAGCGTCGGGCAACTCGGTGCGCTGCGGCGCGCAGGTCGTTGGCCCCTTCTTGGTCGAACACAACGTGTGCCATGTCGGTCCTCATGAGCTGTCTCACGGTCGGGAGTACGCGCGTGCCTATCGGTGGGGCAGGACCTCCCGCCAGATCCCTGTGGGGCAGTGGATCATGCTCCATGGGCCTATGACGGGCCAACAGCCCATGATCGCAGCGTCGGCCGGTAGGCTGTACCCGCTCCGCCCCTGTTGGGCGGGACGGAGGTGGGTTGCCCGAGCGGCCTAAGGGAACGGTCTTGAAAACCGTCGTGGCGCGAGCCACCGTGGGTTCAAATCCCACACCCACCGCTCCGCAGGTCAGAGACTTGCAGGTCAGAAGGGGTGCCACCCTCCAGGGGGGCACCCCTTCCGCATGCACCCTGTCTCACCCTGACTCGCCCGTATCCCGGGTTTGACCAGCCCGTGCGGCCAACCTGCGGCCAGGATTCACGACCCCTCGGCCCCGCTCTCGTGCTCTGCCAACCCCTGCTCGATCAGCGCGTTCATCCTCGCCTCTTCTCCGTCCAGAACCTTGGCGTAGTAGCGCTGAAGAACCGCGACACTCTGTCCCGCGCGGCGGGCCGTCTCGGCGAGGCTCACCCCGGACCGGAGCCAGAACGAGACGCAGGCATGCCGCAGGTCGTACGGGATCGCGGCCAGCGGAGAGGCGATCTGCGCCGGGGTGAGCGCCTTCCGCCGGGCCTCCTTCCACACAGCGCCGTACTCCTGCGACCGAACCGGGCCACCGCGTACAGCGCTGAACAGCCGGCCATCGGCAGTAGTCCCGAACGTGTCGATGTGCTCCCGAAGGATGGCGACCAGGACCGGCGGAATGGGCACGGGCCGCACCGCACGCCGGGCGCGGTGCTTGAGTTGCCGCTCCTCGTACGGCTTGCCGTCGTCAGTCCATGCGGACCCCACCTGTGGCCGGGCGCCGGCGAGCATGAGCCGTCCCCAACCCTCCTCGGGAAGGTCGCATTGGTCGGCACTCAGCATGGACACCTCCTCCGGCCGCATCGCCGCGTAGTACATGCACGCGAAGAAGGCGACGAGGTGAGCACCGCGTGGACCTTGCGCACGCACCGCGTCCAGTAGCGCCCGTGCCTGTGCGGGCGTCGCCACACTGCGCACGTCCAGCTCTTCCACTGCCTTGGGAGTCTCCCAGTGCACGCGGAGTAGCGGATTGCCGGGCAGCAACTCGTGCTCAACTGCCAGGCGCAGGCAGTTGCTCAGCACCGCGCGGCGGCGTCGGAACGTGTTGGCGGCGGCAGGCTTCCCGTCCTGCCGTTTGGCTAGATGCTCTAGCACCGTGCGCACGCGCTTGGCGCTGTCCAGATCGACCACGGCCGGCGAGTTGCGCTCCACCCACGCCAGCGCCTTGGCTTCCGCTTCCGGTGGCTCTTGGTCGTGACGCCCTGCGTTGAATCCCCACTGGTAGAGCGCGCGGCGCAGGACTTCATCGTCGGGACGTCCCTTCTCCGCCGGGCACAGAGCCATGGTGGCGATGGTCAGGCTCTCCGCGATGCTCGCTCGGTGCTTCGCCGCGGCCGTTGGCCACTTCCGCGCGGCGTGTGCGCGGGCGTGGGCGTACCAGCTCTTGCGATTCCTTTCGCGTAGCTCAGAGACGGGAAGCCCAGTCTCCGTGTCGAACGCCTCGCCCTTACGAGTCGCGGTCAGCAGTTCCGCGCGGCGGCCATCTGCGAGCGTCTTAGTGGCGAACTTCTCCTGGAACTCTTCTCCATCGACCATCCAACGCAGTTGGAATGGGGCAGCCTTGCTGGGGCGCTTACGGATGTTCCAAATGCGCACGTCGTAGCTGTGCATCGTGCTCCCTATTGGATGAGGGGCACCGTTGTTACGGTGCCCCTCATGCGGTCAGGTCAGGCGGCGATCTCGTGTTCGGCCCACCAGGCGTCAAGGTCGCTGCGGCGGCAACGGATCTGACCGTTTGGCAGCTTGATCAACTTCGGGGCCTTGCCACGGGCGCGCATGCGGTAGAAGGCGGCGCGGCTCATCTCGATCTCTTCGAGGACTTCGGGGAGCTTGAGCATCTGAGGGCGTGCCACGGTCGACTCCTTCGAGGCATCGGTCATGGCGGGGCTTGGGGCCCCGGCTCAGGGGGTGTGGATTCTTGTGGGGCTCGCGCTTGTCCGAGGCGCGGATTTCTGCGTCATTGCGTCATCAGCGTCATTCGGGCTTCTGACCTGCGGTTCTATGTGACGCAGTGGTGCGGGGGTGCGTCATCGGCGCGTCATGGGCTGTGTCATCGCGTGACGCAGATGACGCAGGATGACGCAGAGGCCGTCGTCTGCGTCATGGCTGTATCCGCAGGTCACGGGCCGTTTTTCCGTCTGCATGACGCAGATGACGCAGCGTCTCCCCTCTTAGGACAAAGAGGGGGTGTCTGTTGTGGTGCGGTGCGCCTTACAGCGTGAAGAAGGAGCCGCTGCGCGGCGCGTCCTTTGGGCGGCGTTCCGCCGAACAGCAAGAGGAGCACGCCCGGCCGGTGGTGCTCTTCTTGCTTGTCCGCGGGGCGATCGCGGCGCGGGTCAGAACATCGGTTTGTGCTCGGGTGGGGGCGGGGCCGGTTGGCGGGTCATTTCGAGGTAGCGGCCCTCGCTGGTGCGGCCCGAGTCGATGAGGACACCGCGAGCGGCCAGAGTCGGTTGGAGGCGCTTGAGACGGTCGGAGAGGACCTTTCCCGTGGTCGGCCACCCCTTGGGCAGGGGACGCAGGTCCTCGCCGCTGTAGAGGCGGCTGAGGCAGTGCAGCCACTCGGTGGACGTCATCCGCTGCGCCGCGCCCGGCTCGATGGTGTCGGCGTGCCGGAGGACGGTCTGAGCGAGGAGATCGCCCTCGATGACGTCGTCGTTGAGGTCATCCAGGCTCCGCCGGTAGGCGGCGAGCGCTCCCAGGCCGGTTGCTGCGTCGAGCTGCGCGCACAGGTGCGCGAAGTCGGCCATCCGCAGGTCGGTGGGGGTCTCCGCCTCGGCCGCGCGGACCTTGACTGTGAGGTCCAGGAGCGAGCCGAGCACGACGGGCAGGACCTCGGCGTACTCCGCCCATAGTTCCGCCTCGGTGCGCCTCACGCGGGGCCGCTCCAGCCGCAGCGGCAGGAGCCGTTCGGCGAGGTCGGGCCGGATGACTCCCACGTCGATACCGGTCAGCAGCAGGGGGCGGCGGTAGCGAGCGCGGAAGACGTCCCCGTCGGTGAAGAGAGCGCGCTTGACGTTCTCGGCGCCGGTGACGATGCAGCACATGGCGTCGGACAGGTCCGGCGTCATGTGGGAGAGGTTGTCCAGGGCGGTGACCCATCCGGCCGCCACCGCTGCGATCAGGTTCTCCTCATCCTTCGGAGCCCGGCGCAGGTCCCCGCTCATGCCCTCGATGATCCGCACGAGCATCCGGCCCCCGGTGGACTTGCCCGCACCCTGCGGCCCGGTGAGGAACGGAGCGGGGACGGGCACAGACGGCTCCAGGCAACCGATGAGCCAGGCGATAGCCAGGCATTCGGTCTCGGCGTTGGCGAAGTTGCAGAGCCTGAGCAGGAGGTCGATGCCCTTGCCGTTGGTGTCTTTGGCCGGCAGGGGCAGTTCCCCAGTGAGCTGCGTGCGGCGCCAGCACACCTCGCGAGGGTCGGGGATGGCGACGTCCCAGCCGGTGGGGTGGATACGGACCGACCGCCCATCGCTACGTCCCAGGTCCAGCCACGTCGCCCCATCGAATCCGGGGGCTACGCGGATGTGTACCGGCTGCACGTCCTCGGTCAACGCGAGCGCTTCGATCAGATCCAACGCTTCCTTGAGCGCGGTGCCGTTGAACACGCCGAGCCCGTCCTTGAACAGGCCGACCATGAGTTCCTGGCGGTGGCTGCCCGTGGTGCCCTGGGAGCGGATCGGGCGGGCCACGGGGTGGCCGTTCTTCTGCGCGTACACGGTGCCGTCGGCGGTGCGGAAGTACCGAAAGTGCGCCTGCGCGTAGTCGGTGATGACCTCGCGGGCGGGGTTCTTCTCGTCGTCGGACATGGTCACAGTCCCAACCTGGTGCGGGCGTTGGTCCACGCGTCGGTGCAGTGCCGGGGCGATTCGCCCTTGGCCTGCGCGGCGGCGAACAGCCGCGCCACGTGTGCGCCGGTGAGGCAGCCGCACCGGCCGTGAGCGGACAGCACGGCGAGGAACGTCCGGTAGACCGTGGCATGCACCCCCTTTCGGGCCTCGGTGATGCGCTGCTCCGCCATGGCGATGCCACGTTCCAGATAGGCGGGCGTGCGGTGACGGCACTCCCCCTCCCCGGCCGGTGCGGGCACGGTGAGGGCCTGCGACGCCGGCCGGACGGCGGAGGACTCCTTCACGGCGAGCGCGCGCACGACCTCCGGCAGCGCCGTGATGGCGCGGGTGCCGGGGCCGCGCCACCGTACGTAGGCCATCGTGGACTTGATGTCCACGCCATCTCGCACGGCGTTCACGGAGCGCATCGTGCCTCGGTAGATCCAGTGCTCTCCCCGTGTGGTGGGTACGGTGCGGGTGGCGGGCAGGGTGGCGCGCGCCCACGCGACAGCCGCCGCGTTGTCGAGATCCACCACCGTCAGCCCGGCGCCACCGGGGTGGTAGGCGACAGACGCCGCCGCACGCCATGCCGGCGACCACGCGGGTGAGGCGATGACCGCAGGGTCGGTAGTGGCGGCGGCCCACGCGTGGCAGGGGGCAGGGCAGCGGCAGGGGCCCGCGCTCTTCATGTTCGGGCGTCCACCGCAGGCGTTGTCCGCGCAGGCGTGGCAGTTGCCGAACGGCACCTTCCCCCGCAGGGGCAGTACGGGCAGCCCAACGGCGGCGAGGCTCAGCGCCACTCGCCGGATGCCGGTGTGTTGGGTCATGCTGGAGCTCTCCAGTTCCTTGGATGGATGCTGGCTGGCAAGGGCGGTCCCGCGACTTTGGCGAGACGAGGGGGCCGCCCTTGGCGTAGCTAGCCGTGGAAGTGGTTGCGCTTGAAGACGGCTTTGCGGATGTTGACCGTGGTCCCGCCGTGATGGCCGCTCGCGCTGAAGACCTGCACGGCGATCCAGCCGCCGAAGATGACGGCGGCGAGGATGATGAGCTGGTGGATGAGCGCGGCGAGGGCGGCGATGAACGTGGTCAGCAGGATCAGCCCGCCGCAGATGGCGCCGAAGCCGATGCCTCCGAGGGCGATGTTCACCGCCGTGCGGGACACGGCCGGTTTGGTGGCGGCGGGTTCGGGTTTGGTCGGCTCGATGGCGTAGCCGGTGACGACTCGCCCGTCGGGCAGGACCACGCTCGCCACGGTGGGCAGGGTGCCCGGCTGGACGGCAACCAGCGGCGCCGGCGCCACGGCGGCGGGCGGTATCGGGGTGGGCTCGTGGACTTCCACAGACCGCTGGACGGGCGCGCGGCCGGTGCTGTCGGGGTACATGCGGAATCCCTTCCGGTGGTGGGACAGGGAGGCAGAGACACCCCCTGCGGGGAGGCTTCTGGAGGGGCTTTCAAGGGTGCTGACCGGCGGGCCTCCCTGCCTCCCTGAGTGATCATTTGTGCAGGTCAAGGCCAGGGAGGCGGGACAGGGAGGCGTTCAGGGAGATCTCCCTGCCTCCCTGACCCGGGGGAGGTGCGGCTCCCTCTACTCAGAGGCGGAAGCGGAATCCGTCTGCGGGCGGTTGGCGAGTGCTTGGGCGACGCGGTCGCGGCCGACGACCATGCGGCCGTCGGACTTGTACGGTTCGGCCCCGGCGTCGTCGAGGACGCGCTTGAGGTCGATGAACGACCAGCCGCTGTAAGCGTCTGGGTTCAGCGCGGCGAGCCGGGTGATGACTTCCTGGGTGCGCACCCGCGCGTCCGTGCCGAGCACGGTCGCGATGTCGGCGAGCGGGTCTCGCTTCTCGCCCCGCTCGATGGCGTGCAGGGTGGCGACGGCGTTGCCGCGCAGGGCCTTGGCGCGGTCGGTGATGGCCTTGGCCTGGTCGTCGTCGATGTAGTGCGTGCGCACCGTGATGGACGACTGCCCGGCCGGGATCTCGATGCCGTCCGAGGCGACGACCAGGGTTCCCTTGTCCAGCCCTTGCCGCAGTAGGTGCGGCGCGGCCCCACCGTCCACAGCCTTGTCCCCGAGCGCCATGCGGGCTTGGGACTCGGTGCCCAGCGCGAGCGAGGCGCGCGTGTGAGCGCCCTCGCGGACCAGCTTGGGAAGGTTCTGATCGGTGGGGTCCTGGGTGCCTTCCCACAGGATCACGTCTACGGCGCGGCCCTGGTTGTGGACCTTGCGCACGGCCATGAAGTAGCGGGAGGTGGCCTTGGAGCCGCCGTAAGGGCGGCCGTCCTCGTCCTTGACCGGGCACATGAACGCGACTTGTGCCTCGTCCACGATGCCGATCAGTGGCGGGAAGACGGCTTTCGGGTCGGTCCGGCGGGCGTCGATCCGCCGGTTCATCTCCTCGACCAGGCCCTCAACCATCTCGGTCGCCTCGATCACGTTCTCATCGGCCGGGCCCTGGATCAGGACGGTGGCGAGCCCGTCGAACATGGCCCAGTCGCCCACGCCCTTGAGGTCGGCGATGCGGAACTCCACCGTGCGATCCAGCGCGGCCCACAGGGCGAGCGCGCGCAGGGAGGCGGTCTTGCCCTGGTTGGACAGACCCGTGATGAGCAGGTGCCGCTGATACAGGCTCAGCGCTGCCGCGTCGCCGCGCAGGTCCTGACCCCAAGGGGCGCGGCCCTTGGCGTAGCTGGCGGTCAGGGTCTCGTCGGTGACCAGCGGAGAGGGGCCGATCGGCTCATCCAGCGCGCCCGAGTCGGCGATCCACAGCCGCACCGTGCGGGCAGCTTGCGGGATCGTGATGAACACCTCGTGTTCGTGCCGGGTGAGGTTCTCGGCGAGCTTGCGGCGTCGGTTCTGCACTTCGACCGTCGACACCCCAGAGGGGAGGGTGACGTCGACTTCTACGCCGCATCCGGCGATCCGGATCGGTCCGAGCATGGACGCGCCGGCATCTCCCATCTCCTTGATGGCGTTGCGCAGCGCGGGCACCCCGAGATCCCGCAGGGCCTTGACCACGATCGACGGCGTGATCGGCTCCCCCTCACCGCTGCGGACGTTGGCGGGCAGTGCCCAGTTGGGGGCGGCTTTCTGGTGGGCGCCGACCGACCACAGGGCGAGCAGGGCGAGGAACGGGCCGATCGAGATCAGCGGTCCCCACACCACCTGCACGATCGTGATCATCAGGTTGATGAACTTGATGACTGCCATCAGCGGGGTGACGACTTCGGTGGCGTCCTTGGTGGCGATCGCCATCGCCACCCCGAGCAGGACCAGGCCACCGATGCCCATACCGGCACTGACGGCCGCGCCCTTGGCGGCGTCGAGTGGGGAGTGCAGGAGGTCCATGCGGCGGCGGTGGCGGGCTTCGCGGTAGCGCTGCCCGCGCTCCTCCCACTCCGCGGCCACCTCGTAGTTCCCGGCGGTCTCGGCGGCGCGGAGCATGCGTTCGTAGCGGGCGGCGGTCCGGCCGTCCCAGGTCCGGCGGGCCACGATCCGGGCGCCGCCGGCCACGTAGATGCTGTGGCGGGCCACCGCACGCGCGGCGGTGACGGTGCGCTCGTGCGTCACGGCCGTCTTTATGGCGCGCCCGGAGCGCACCCACAGCGGCACGGGCGCGGGCGGCGCCGGGTCGGGGACCACGGTCAGCGTGGTCACGGTGGCCGGTTCGGCAGGCGGGTCGGTGTCCTTGTACAGGTGAACGACGTTGTCGCTCATGATGGAAAGGCTCCTGACTGCCCCGGCAGGGGCGGGAAGTTGAGGGAGTGTCGGGGTGGCCGGGTCCGTGGCAGGTGCGGCCACCCCTGGCAGCGGGGTGCGGGTCAGTGGCCGTTGCGGGCGCGGTTCTCCGCGTGGCTGAGCTGGGACGGGCCGATGCGAGGGCCGTCGAGCCAGCAGAAGGGGCGGAGGCCGTCGGCGGCCTTGAAGACGCGGATCGCGGCACCCTCCGCCGCGTGCGGCAGGGGGTATACGCGTCCGCGATCGAGGGAGGCCAGCAGGCGGGCGGCGTGGTGCTCGCAGCCGTCCGCCCCGGCGTTCTCCCTGTCGAGTACGGTCACGGCGAGCGGGCCGTCACATGGGGTGGGGTCGTCCGGGTGGGCCGCGGGGCAGCGGCGGTTCATGCTCACCACCACCCCGACGACTTCTTGGCGGCCTTGGCGGCGGTGGCCTCGTTCACGACCCGCTGCCGCTCGGTGTGCAGGGCGGTGATCTCCGCGATGAGCCGGGTCTCCGCCGCCATCCACGCGCTCTCCAGCCGTCGGTCGGCGCGGTCGGTGCTGCGGCCCCGAGCTATGCGGTAGGTGCCGCCGGCCAGCGCGGCGAGTATGGCGCGGCGTTCGGAGTTGTTCAGCGGCCACATCTCGCGCTCGCGGACCGCTTCCAGCTTCCGGTTCGCCTGCCGGATCTCCCGGTCCAGGCGGCGGGTGTCGGGCTTGCCCATTTCAGCTACTCCTCACGGAGTCGGTGGGGTCGGGGTAGGCGCAGGGCACGCAGATGCCGAGTGAGGGCGGGATGACGTATCCGGCATCGCGTCGACATTGAGGGCAGGTGCGGCGAGCTTGGTTGGCCTTGGCCAGTGCCGCCCACTTCGCATCCGTCATGGGACGGACCGGTTTGGCCAGGTCGATGCGGTAGAGGTAGGCGACCAGCGGCCCACGGCGGTGGCGCGGGCGCTGCAACTCGGCAGCCACGTCCTGACCGCCGGGGCGCAGACCACGCGCCCGGAGCTGTCGACGGGTGGCGTATCCATCCGGGGCCAGGCGCCACCGGAACACCGGCAGCGCCCCCATCACGCCACGCGCTTCCATGAGGCCCGCAGACGGACCTCAGAGGCAGAGTGACCGGCCGCGCGGAATCGAGCGGCCATCTCCCGATACGACAGGGCCGGGGATTCGCTGCGTCGGATCTCGTCGACCAAGGCGTCAAGGGCCTCGTCGGTGAGTGCGGGTCCCGCGTCCAGTGCGGGAACGGGCTCCGTGGGACCCCATACCGGGAGCTCCCAGCGGGGCGTGACTCCGGGCGTGACGCGGGTCGTCACGCTGGTCAATGCCCTTCCGGTGTCCACCCCGCTGCGGGCCGTCTCCAGCGTCGACCACGCCCGCGAGAGCGTCTGAGCGGTCTTGGCCTGTACGCGTGCGACGCGGGCCCCGGCCTGCGTCACGGCCGTCAGCCGGGTCTCCTCGGTGGTCGCTTCGGCGCGGAGCCTGGCGCGAGCCACGGCCGCCTCGTCCCGGGCTTCCTGCCGGATACCGTGGATGGCGTCCAGCGCCGCCGGGGTGAGAGCGGTACGCTCCCACAGCCCGTGGACCAGCCACAGCGCCTTGGCCGCGACCGGAAGCCACGCCACGGCCAGCCACGCGGCGCGGCCGGAACCATCGGCGGTGAGCGCGTGCGCGACCAGCACCCCGGCCGCGATCAGACCGAAGGACCAGCCGACAGCGGTGACCGCGTGGCTGTGGTCACCCTGCGCGGCCAGGCGCCGTTCGTAGGCGAGGGTCGCGAGCCACCCGCCGTCGATGCCGATACCGACGACCAGGGCGACGGGCCACGGCACCGCCGTGCCCAGCCACATCACGACCACGGCCAGGGTGAGGACCATGGACACGCCCGTCATCGCGACGGCGGGCAGCACGGTCTTCGCGCTCATCTTGGCGCTCACGCGGCGCCCCCCGGCATGCTCGCGCCGGCGGTGCGGTTGGCCAGGTCCCGGCGGGCGGCGAGCAGGCGGCGCCGGGCGCGGCGAATGCGCTGGGTGTCCAGCTCGGTCGGCGTGCGGTCGAGGGTGATGATCTGCGCGTCGATCAGGTCGACGTCCGCGAGGATCGCGGGCAACTCCAGCTCGATGGCGTTCAGCTCCGCGTCCGTCGGCTCCATCCAGTCGGCGAACGCGGTAACAACGTCCTGAACAGTGACGATGTGGTCCATTGGGTCGTGGTTCCTCTCAGCAGTGGAACGGCCCGAACAGCGCCCCGGAGTTGCCGCTCCGGGGCGCGCGCCGTTGTGGGTGGGTGGTCAGTCGGTGATGGTGATGCCGGTGCCGGGGCGCCGCTGACGGCTTAGCTCGTTGCGGATCGCGGTCAAGGCGTCCGCCCTGCTGACTGGGTGGTCGAAGTGCGCCGTGTCCGTGACCTGCTCGCGCTTGCCGGTGTCGAGGTCCGTGACGGTGGCGGTGAAGCGGTAGCTGCGCTTCATGCGAGATCTCCCGTCTCACAGGTGATGCTGCATCTGGGATGCAGCGGAAAGAGCGGCCATGAGCGAGGGGCCGCGGTGCCCCGGACCGGACTCGAACCGGTCGGGCTGCCGTACGGGGCACGCCGGTCTTCTCCGCCTTGTTTCCGACCCCTTCGGGCAGGCGGACCACGGGTTACCGGCAGTTCCCTGTGTGAAGCTGTCAAGGACCCAGCAGCTCAGGGCCCCAAGTGGAAGCGAGCTATCCCGAACCGCACGGCCTGAAGGCAGCCCAAAGAAGGCCCCTTCCGGCCCGCTGTCCTAGGACTGCGGGCGACCTGAGAAGAAGATGGCACGCAGTCCTGGGACTGTCAACAGTCCTAGGACTGTGCTTCACTGGTTCGCGTTGAGAGGAGTTCTGCGTGGCACCGAAGTGGCGCGACCTGGCGGACAGGTTTGCGGAGAAGATCAAGAGCGGTGAGTATCCGCCGGGCGCCCAGTTGCCCCAGATCAGAGACCTGGTCGAGGCGGGGGAAGGCTCCAAGGAGACCGTCCACAAGGCGTACAAGGCTTTGGAGGCTGAAGGTCTGGTGACCTCGACGCGCGGACACGGCACCGTGGTGCGTCCGCGTACTCCGCTGAAGCGGCTCGGCATCGCGCGGTACGACAAGGCGAAGTGGCGCGACGGCGACGAGGTCGCGTTCATCGCTGACCGCGTCGCATCTGGTCGCGCGTACAAGCGTGACGAGCAGACGCAGACGGTGAGCCGCGTCCAGGCAGACGCCCTGGTGGCGGAAGGGCTCGGTGTCCCAGTTGGCTCTGAGGTGTATGCGCGAGCGCGTCTCGTGAAGGAGGGGACGCAGCCGACTCACACTCTGACCAGCTACTACAGGCCGGAGCACGTCGAGGGGACGCGCATCGTTGACCCGACCCCGGGCCCTGCCGGCCGTGGTGGCGGGTACCGGGTCCTTTACGACGCCGGATACGAGATCGACCACATGAGAGAAGCCCTGTTCGCTCGCAACCCCACGGCTGACGAGGTGCAGCTTCTCCAGCTCCCCGTCGGTGAACCCGTAGTCGAGCTGCACAGGACGACCTACACGGCAGACGGCACCGTGGTCGAGTTCGCCGTGGGCGTCCACTCGGCTTCTCGATTCGCGTGGGAGTACGACTTCAAGGTTCCGGACTCAGCACAGGACAGGAAGGGACAGGAATGATCTCGGCACAGGTATGGGCGGATGCCCGGATTCTGTGGGACTACCACCGCATGCACCACGACCTACGGCCCTGCTCAGTGGCCGTTGGTCTGGGCAGTCACGATCTGGGGGTGGCTGACGTCGCGGCGGAGCTGTATCACCAGGGCATGGCGCCGGTCATCGTGTTCACGGGGTCCACCAGCCCCACGACCCGGGCGCGCATGCCACGCGGTGAGGCTGTCCACTACCGCGAGCGAGCGTTGCAGCTCGGCGTACCCGACTCGGCGGTGCTCCTGGAGCCGCGAGCGACGAGTACCGGTGAGAACATCGAGTTCACGAAAGCGGTGCTGGCAGACGCCGGCGTCAAGGTCTCGTCCGTCCTGCTCGTGAGTAAGCCGTACGAAGAGCGACGCTCGTACGCCATGATGCGGAAGCTCTGGCCCGAGGTCGAAGCGGTGTGTGCGTCCACGTCGATGGGGCTGGAGGAGTACGCCGACTCCATCGGAGACGCTCGCATGGTGATCGACATGATCGTGGGCGCCCTGCAACGCGTGCTCGTCTTCCCCGGCTTGGGTGCGGCCATCGAACAGGAAGTGCCGGATGCCGTCGTTGCCGCCTACGAGCGGCTGTGTGGCGAGGGCTTCACCAGCCGACTCCTGCCAGCCGACGTTGCCGCCCGTCCTGATGTGTGAGGCCGCGGGGCGGCAGGACTGCACCGATCGCCCGCGCGTCTCACAGGCGGGTGCCGGCGACGAGCCAGCGACTGAGGTACAACCTTCTTCACAGGGTTCAAGCGCGGGCTGGCCCCTTGTGCCCGGCCCTCTGCGCCTTCGGCGCCCAGGCCGGGCCCCTGGGGCCGCAGCAAATTACGGCCCTGAGTAGAGACCTGATCAGCTGCTCAAGGACATGCCTCCGGCGGGGGCGCTACGGCACCGGGATGGACGGGCACCGTTCGCGGGTGCCGGCCGGTGCCTGGCGAGCGTCGTGGAGCTCCCATCCCGTCCGCCTTCGGCCCAGGCAGAGCCGAGCAGTCGCGGCCCAGGGCGTCAAGGTCGTTCGTACAGTGGCGCGCTCCACCTTGACGCCCTGAACCACGCCCGCTCCACGGTGTGTGGGCCGAAGGCGGACGGGATGGAAGCTGGGGTGAGGGGGGTCCCGATCCCCTCCGCGAGTGATCGGTGGGTGCGGGTTACTCGAGGACGCCTTCGTGGAGCTGGGCGAAGAGTTCGGTGTTGCGGGTGTAGTCGACGGGCACGTCGATGATGGTGACGCCGGGCTGGACCCGGGCCTCCCGCGACAGGGCCTCGCCAAGGACCTCGGCGAACTGCTCCTCGGTCTCCACCCGGTAGCCGTGGGCGCCGAAGGCGCCGGCGTACTGAGCGATGTCGTAGTCGCCGAGCTGGACGCCCGAGGTCCGCCCGTACTTCAGCTTTTCCTGGAAGCGGACCATGTCGTAGCTGTTGTCCCGCAGGATCACGTGGGTGAAGTGCAGACCGAGCCGCGTGGCGGTCTCCAACTCCTGGGCGCTGAACAGGAAGCCGCCGTCGCCGGAGACGGACACGACCTGCTTGCCGGGACGCACCATGCAGGCCGCCATGGCCCACGGCAGGGCCACGCCGAGCGTCTGCTGACCGTTGGAGAACAGCAGGTGGCGCGGTTTGTAGGTGCGGAAGTGACGCGCCATGAAGATGTAGTTGGAGCCGACGTCGCAGGTGACGGTCGCGTCGTCGTCCACCATGTCGCGCAGCGTGAGGATGACCGCCACCGGGTTGAGGCCGGCCTCCGTGTGGTTCGCCGAGCGTGCCCCTTCGTCTGCCTCCTTCAGCGCGCGGCGCTGCTCGGCGAGCTCGCCGAGTACTTCGGCGTCCAGGGTCAGCCCCGACACGTGGCCGGCCAGGGCGCGCAGGGTCGCGGCAACGTCCCCGCGCAGCTCGATCGCGGGTTGGTAGTGGTTGTCGACGTTCGCGGGGACGGCGTCGATGTGGACGACAGTACGGGTCGGATCGGTGTTCCACAGCTTCGGGTCGTACTCGACGGCGTCGTATCCGATGGTCACCAGGACGTCGGCATGGGAGATGACGATGTCGCCCGGTTGGTTGCGGAACAGGCCGACACGGCCGAGATAGTGGTCCTCCAGTTTCCGGGAGACCACCCCGGCCGCCTGGAACGTCTCCACCACAGGCAGATCCGTGGCCTCGAGGAGGGCGCGGAGCTCCGCGCACGCTTCGGGTCCCGCGCCCCGGACGCCGACGAGGATCACCGGGCGCTTGGCGTCCCGGATGAGCCGGGACGCGTACTCGATGCTGTCGGCCGGTGCCGCGCCTTGAGCGGGGACGGGAAAGGCCCGGGGGATGCTGGCGCTGGTGGGTGTCGCCAGTACGTCGGAGGGCAGCACCACCGCGGCGGATCCCCGGGGTTCGGTGAGAGCCGCGCGGAGGGCGTTGGCGACCGCTTCGGGCACGTTGTCGGCGTCGTTGACCTCGCCGGTGTACTTCGTGAACGGCTTGAGGGCGGCCGTGGCGTCCATGGACTGGTGGCTGCGCTTGAGACGGTCGGCGCGGGGCACCGCGCCGCACAAGGCGACCACCGGATCGTGTTCAGTGTTCGCGGTGAGCAGCCCGGTCACGCTATTGGACGTACCCGGACCGGAGGTCACCACGATGGCGCCCGGAACACCGGTCAATCGGCCGACGGCCGCCGCCATGAAAGCGGCGTTCTGTTCGTGGCGGCACACGACCAGCTGGGGACCGCCGTCCACCAGGGCGTCGTAGATCGCGTCGATCTTCGCGCCGGGCACTCCGAAGACGTGGCTTACGCCGTACGCCGACAGCACATCGACCGCACGCTGGGCGGCACGTACTTCTGACTCGGGCATAGGAATGCAAGCCCCTCTTTGAGATGGAGAGAAGGTCCGGGGGGTGGACTTCAGCCGCCCTCCGCCTGGCGGATCTGGTCCGCGAGGTTGGAGGGGGTGAGGTCTGAGCTGAGGAACTGCTCCGTCGTCGGCATGCTGAGATGCAATTCGGAGCGCTCGGTGAGAGCGATCGTTCCGTGATCGAGCCTGAAGTCAAGGCAGTGACCACCGCGCTCGTGCGCGTTGTCGATGAAGTGCAGGTGGTAGCCGGCCACGGAGATGCCCTGCTCGTAGTCAGGGGTCCGGTAGCCCGCCAGGGTGCCCGCCACATCGGTGAAGGTCGTCTCGGCCTGCCCTTCGGCGGCCTCGGTCAGGGGCGGGTAGGGCGGTTCCTGCTTGTGCACGGTTCGGGTGCGGACCTCGCCGAAGTGACCGGTGATCTTGATGGCGTAAATGAGGTTGGGGCTGCGCACCATGCCGTCGATGACCGCCGTCAGCTCGCTCCGGGTCGTCGGGGATGCCACTTCTCTCGTCGTGTCGGCGCTGAACCAGGTCATGGCCGCAAAGGGCGACAGGTCCCCGGGGGCGGCGACCTCCGCGGAGCCGTCGGCGCGCAGGTGGTAGCACACCCCGTCCAGGACGAGCATCTCGCCGTCCAGCCGGTTGAACGTGCCCAATCCGAAGTCCCCGTGCCGCAGCAGCTGCGCGACTGACGCGTCGCCCTCGTATACGCCGTCTATGAGCGCGCCCATGGTGGAGCTTTGGTAGACCTGCCGGGCCCGGTCGGCGTCGTGACCGGCACCGCTGCCGCCGTTCCAGTGCGACAGAACGGTGCGGACGAACCTTCGGAAGCGATCCCGCGGGCTTTCCTCTACCGTCATGCTTCGCCTCTCCCATTTCCCTGGGCGAACATCCGTGCGCCGGGAGGGCCGCGTACACGGGCGCTGTCCGGCCTTTGCCGATGCCTTGGCATCACGGAGAGTAGTCAATGTTGCAGCGCGCAGGGATAAATCCTGATGTTTCGCTCCTGCAACATGCTGTCCGCATCCTGCATGGCACGCAAGCGGAGCGATCTGACCTCCGAGCTGCCCAAATGGAGCCATCCATGGATTCGACGTCTGTGCTCCTCGCCCGCCAGGACACGGAGGAACTCACCGAACGGTAGCGAGGCTGGTAAGTCAGCTGCGGCGCGTCCTCCTGGGGCCGTCTCGGGGCCGTGTAAGGGCGCTCAACAACGACCAGCGCTGACAACCACCGACAGCCAAGTCGCAGGTGGCAGGTCGCAGCGTTGATCGATGACACGGCCGCAGGTCAGAGACCCGGCCCTTCACTTTTTCGGCTTCTAGTCGGAGCCGAACTTGCTGTTCACGGGTCTCCCTGAAGGATGTGAACATGATGTTCGTCAAGACCGCTTGCGGCTGCTGACATCAGCGGCTGACACCAACGAGCACGAACAGCGGCGGTCGAGGCCGGACGCCAGGGAATGGTCGGCCGAGGCGCACGGACGGTTGGCCGACGTTGGTAGGCCCCTTGATCGACCTGATAAGGATGAGGCTGGATCTCAAAGCCTGCGCCAGCGTGGGCGTCGTCATCGACCGATTGATGGCGCCCCGCCGGCTTGACGCAGTCATGTACGTCGGATGACCAGTACGGCGACGTCGTCGAGGTGGTCAACCGCGACCGCGGCGTCGAGGATGCGGTCGGCGGTCTCCTCGGCGTTCAGTCCGTCGTGGAGGGCCCCGCCGGCCAATGTTCCGGCGCGCTCCAGTCCGGCGTCCAATGTGAGGCCCGGTCCTTCGACCACGCCGTCAGTAACCAGGACCAGCGCGCTGTCCTCGTCCAGGGTGAAGGTCTCCTCGCGGTACTCGGTGCCGGGCACGACTCCCAGGACCGGCCCGCCCGGCAGCTCGCGGATGCTGTGGCTGCCGTCCTTGCGCGCGTACAGCACCGGTACATGGCCGGCGCTGGCGCCGGTGACCCGTCCGTCGCGCGGGTCGAGGTGCAGGATGGTGCAGCTGGCGAATCGTGCCGTGCCCATCGTGACGAGCAGCTCGTTGGTGCGCGTCAGCACGGTTGCGGGATCCGGTACGTGGGCGGCGATCGCGCGCATGGAGGCGCGCACCTGTCCCATGGCTGCGGCGGCGTCCACGTCGTGCCCTTGGGCGTCGCCGACCGAGAAGCGCACACACGACTATGTGCGGCACGGCACCACGAATTTGCTGCCGGCTTTGAACGTCGCCACCGGCGAGGTGTTCGGCGAGTGCAAGCCGAACCGGAACAGCGCGACCTTCCTGGCCTTCTTGAAGAAGGCGGTGAAGCCCCACGCCGGCAAGGAGATCCATATCGTGCTGGACAACCTGTCCACGCACACCACCCCGGACGTCAAGGCATGGCTGGCGAAGAACCCTGACGTGCACTTCCACTTCACCCCCGTTGGCTCCTCGTGGCTGAACCAGATCGAGACCTGGTTCGGGATCATCACACGGCAATCGATTCGTCGAGGAACGTTCTCCAGCGTCCACGTCTTGATCAAGCAGATCCGTGACTACATCGACTCCTGGAACGCCAACTCGAAGCCCTTCACCTGGACCGCGACAGCCGACGAGATTCTCGCGAAGGTCCGACTTGTTGCGACCAGTGTGAGGAAACTCGTCAATAACAATGCGAACTGACACAAACAGGATCACGAGACACTAGGACCCGTGGGAGGGCCCATCTCGGTGAGGTCGTGCTCTACAGCGGTGACGTACAGGATGCCGATGCTTTGCGCCTCCTGACGGCAGAAGATGACGGCAACAGCGGCGTACGCACCGGGACCTTGGCGGCAGCAGGGGACAGCCTTGAGCCCTTGGAGTAGCAATGCGGCAGCACGCACGTAGCTGTGAATGAACTCCTAAAGCGGGTGTCGGCGAGAACCGCAGTGGGGCCACGCAGTGCGGGTGAACTACCGAGGCATTGGGGACAGATCCGGGCTGGGATGGCTTCCCGCGGCCATCCTCTGGCCAGCATGATCCGGACGATGCGACCCAGGGCACCTAAGGCGCAGGTCAAAGCACGCCTGGCCGTGGAAATCACACTGGTCTTGAAAACCGTCGTGGCGCGAGCCACCGTGGGTTCAAATCCCACACCCACCGCGTAGGTGAACGGCCCCTGACCAGGCGTATCGGTCGGGGCCGTTCTACTGCCCGGTGTCCGTGGGTACCCGCTGTTCCCCGTTGTTCCCCGTCTGAACGGGCACGACTGGGGTTTCCCGTCTGAACGCGCACGACTGGGGCACGGCTTCTGGAGCGAGTTGAGACGTGCGAGTGGCGTCGGATCGGGCCATCGACTCACTGCCCGCAGGCGCATCCGACTGCTGTCGGTGCTTCCTCGCCGGCCTGGCTGGTGCAGCAGCCGTCACCGGTCGCGTTGGGGTCGGCGCTCTTGTCGAGGGTGTCGGCGTCGGCCTTGACGACGTAGACCTCCCAGGGCTCCTGACCGGGGCCGTGGACCCACACCTTGTCCTGGAGGGCGTAACAGCAGGAGGTGTCGTTCTCCTCGAAGGTGGCCAGGCCGGCGTCCTTCAGGCGGCTGGTGGCGGCGGTGACCTGCTCGGTGGACTCGACCTCGACGCCGAGGTGGTCGAGGCGGGTCTCCCGGCCGGGCTCGCCCTCGATCAGGACGAGCTTGAGCGGGGGGCTCGGCGATGGCGAAGTTGGCGTAGCCCTCGCGCCGCTTGGCCGGTTCGGTGCCGAAGAGCTTCGAGTAGAAGGCGATCGACCCTTCGAGGTCGCTGACACGCAGGGCGAGCTGAGCGCGGGACATGGCAAGGCTCCCATCGGCTTGTATTGATGTCTGTCGATACATATAAGCTTGTGACTTGGATCGAAGGGCGTCAATATAGACGGATGGCGAAGCAAGAGCTTGTGGTGCTCGGACAGAGCGACGAGAGCGACGAGAGCGACGCGTGCTGCCCGGGGTTGGTGACCGCACCACTGGACGAGGACCAGGCCGCTGATCTGGCGAAACTGTTCAAGGCGCTGGGCGACCCCGTACGCCTGCGCCTGCTGTCGATGATCGCTTCGCGGGCTGGCGGTGAGGTCTGCGTGTGTGACCTGACCCCGGCCTTCGACCTGTCCCAGCCGACGATCTCCCACCACCTCAAGCTGCTGCGGCAGGCCGGTCTGATCGACTGCGAGCGCCGGGGTACCTGGGTCTACTACTGGGTCCTGCCTGCCACCCTTGACCGGCTCGCCGTGTTCCTGAAGGCGTCTCAGACGGCCGAGGTGGGCGCGTGAGTGCCCCGTTGGCGCGCCGGGCCCTCGCCGAAGCCGTGGGGACGGCCGCCCTGGTCGCGGTGGTCGTCGGCTCCGGAATCCAGGCCACCGAGCTGACCCGGGATGTCGGCGTGCAACTGCTGGCCACCTCTCTGGCCACCGTGTTCGGTCTGGGCGTGCTCATCGCGCTCCTGGGGCCGGTCCCGGGCGCGCACTTCAACCCGGTCGTCACGCTCGCGGCCTGGTTCACCGGCCGCCGCAGCAACGACGGGTTGACCGCACGGGACGTCGCCGCGTACCTCTCGGCCCAGATCGCGGGAGCCATCGCAGGGGCCATCGTGGCCGATGCGATGTTCGGCAAGCCGCTTGTGCGGTGGTCCACCCCTGACCGTTCCGCCTCTCACCTGTGGCTGGGCGAGGTGGTCGCGACCGCCGGACTCGTCCTGCTGATCTTCGGACTGGTCCGCACCGACCGCGCTCACTCCGGCCCCGTCGCCGTGTCGTCCTACATCGGCGCGGCCTCCTGGTTCACGTCCTCCACTTCGTTCGCGAACCCGGCGGTCACCATCGGCCGCGCGTTCACGGACACCTTCGCCGGCATCGCCCCCGGCTCGCTCGGCCCGTTCATCGCGGCCCAGCCGGCCGGCGCCGTGCTGGGGCTGGGCCTGGTGATTGCGGTGTTCGGACGCCCGGCACCCGCGCAGGCCCGCACCGTCCCGCTTCAGGGCGAACCCGAACTCGCCGCCCCCACCCTCCCCTGACCTGACTCGCCTGGAAAGACACCTGCCATGACCACTCCCGCTGATCGGCCGTCCGTGCTGTTCGTGTGCGTCCACAACGCCGGGCGCTCCCAGATGGCCGCCGCGTTCCTCACCCACCTCGCAGGCGACCGCGTACAGGTCCGCTCCGCCGGGTCGGCACCGGCCGACACGGTCAACCCGGCCGTCGTCGAAGCGATGTCGGAGGCAGGCATCGACATCTCCGCCGAGGTGCCCAAGGTGCTCACCGTCGAGGCCGTTCAGGCGTCCGACGTTGTCATCACGATGGGCTGCGGCGACACCTGCCCCGTCTTCCCCGGCAAGCGCTACCTCGACTGGGAGCTCCCCGACCCGGCCGGACAGGGCGTCGACGCCGTCCGCCCGATCCGCGACGAGATCGAAAAGCGCATCCGCCACCTGCTCGACGAGATCGCCCCGGCGAGCCAAGGGTGAGTGCGGCGACCGGAGTTCGCAGCGCGACACGGGCCCCGAGCATGCCGACGAGGTCCTGACGATCTACCAACTCGGCATCGACGAGGGCAACGCCACCTCCGAAACAGCTGCGCCCTCCTGGGAACAATTCGACGCCATCAAGCTGCCCCAGCACCGGGACGTCGCCGTCGACGAGGCGGGCGAGGTGCTGGGCTGGGTCGCAGCCGCGCCCGTGTCCGATCGGTGCGTGTATGCAGGCGTCGTCGAACGCGTCGGTGTGTGTTTGCAGGCGTTGTCGAACACTCGGTGTACGTCCGCCCCGACGCCGGCGGCCGGGGCATCGGTTCAGCCCTGCTGCGGGCTCTGATCATCTCGACCGAGGCAGCGGGCGTCTGGACCATCCAGTCCGGCATCTTCCCCGAGAACACCAGCAGCCTCGCCCTACACCGCAAGGCAGGGTTCCATGTCATCGGCACCCGTGAACGCATCGGCCGACACCAGGCCAGTGGCGCTGTGGCCGTCGTTCCCCGCGAGTCCCCGCCACTTCCCGTTGGACCGGGCACGCTGCGGGCACGAACCCGCTCTCCTGCCGTGTACCTGGCATAGCCCGGTGATCTTGATCAAGCGATCTGCGGAGCCATACGGCGGGCTCGGCTTGCAGGTCCGCTATCGTCCGCGCGTGCAGATATGCGTCAGCGCGCTCTTCGGTGTGATCGCCCTGGTCAATCTGATGCAGATGGTGGTAGGCCGTCAGCTGGGCGGGCCGTCCCGGAGCCGACGCGTAGGCGGTCAGTTGCGCTGGGAGTCCGCTGCGGCAGCCGTGGTGGGTGTGGGCGGTGTGGTCATGGCCGTGAGCAAGACATCATGGCTCGCTGTGCAGGACGCCGCGCCTGAGGAGGTCGCCGACGCCCTTGGCCTGCAGCACCGGCGGATCGTGGACTGGACGGGCGGCACCAGCGCTGCCTACCGGCAGGGAGTCTTCGTGGCCAGGCCGGTCCCCGACTGGACGATCGCCCACGGTCGGATCCATCTGACTCCCGGAACGGACGCCACCGATCCACGCTTCCCCACCTGGCTTCAGACGCTGAGCACGCACCTTGGGGATGTCCAGTACTTCGCCACCGACCGTATCGGCGACTGTCACGCCTGGGCCAAGGTCGAATCCGGCAGGCTGACCCGCGCCTACTGCTACATCGGCGAGCGCGGCGAAGTTCCTCTGCATGTCGGCGAACCCACCGACGTCGAGATGGAACTCGGTGTCGGACAGCGCCGGCTCGAAGACGGATGGCAGGACTGGCAGGACCCCGAATGGGACGCCTGGTCCGCAGCCATGCCCCGAGAAGACCATGTGATGCGGATCGCCCGGGACTGGAGCATCTGCCCCCTCGACATCCCGGACGGCGCCGTCAGCGCCCCGGGGATCTACGGCTTCCCGTCCGGCGTTGAGCCCTGCTACGAACCCTGATTTCAGGTCGACAATGGGGCACGCACCTCGTCGGGGACGGGGCTTCCGTAAGTAGGTCGAGCACTCACCGGGCCGAGTGGGCCGGCGGGTTGCCCAGTTCGTCGATGAGTTGCCGATAGGTGTCGAAGGCCGGTTTGGGCGTGTAGTCGTCGCGCAGAAGACCGAAGCGATGAAAAATCCCCTCGGCGTTACTGTCGGCGTCCCGCAGGGCGAAGAACGAGTATCCGTCGATGTTCAGTTCGGCGGCGAGGGCGGCCACGGTCCGGACAACAGTCTCGAGGGTCGTGGCCTGTTGCTGCTCGGTGCGTCCGGGGCCGGTGGGCCAGCCGTTCTCGCAGATGCGGATCGCGACGGTGTCCGGGATGCCGGCCTTCGGCAGGGTGGTGCGGCGAAACGCCGTGAGGACCGCGATGACCGCTCCGGCCAACTGGTCGGCAGCGATGGGCCGGAACACGTCCGGGAAGAAGTCCAGGCCGACGTAGTCCAGGCTCTGCAGGAAGCGCTCGTCGGCCAAGGCGCCGAGCTCCGACCAGAAGGTGTCGGCCGGATCGAAGGTCGGCACGGCGTTGAAACCGACCGCCGGACCGTGGCCCAGGACCCTGGCCTCCTGCTTGGCCGCGATGACCCCCTGGACGAGCGCGTTCAGGACGTTGGGGGTGCTGCCGTCGAGCACGGGCAGGTCGGCGTTGGGTTCTTCGCAGATCTGGACGGACGCCAGATGCGGTCCGCCGGTCCGGACGGCTTCGCGGACGAACTCCAACCATCCGTCCAGCTCGCCGGACGGCTCGCGGAACTGCAGTACGAGGTCCAGTTTGCGGCCGTTCCGGAGGTAGGTCTGCGGGGCGGCGGGCGTGGGCGGCTCCTGCGGTGTCACGGTAGCGGCGAACGGGCGGTAGGCGCGGACCGACAGCGTGGCCGTGTCGCCTTGCAGTTCGTCGAGCGCCTTGGTGATGCGGTCCGGCACGTCCGGGCTGACCGGGTGGACGATGCCCCGGTCATCGCCCAGAAGCCCGCCGGGATAGATACCGAAGGTCAAGGTCATGCTCGCCCCACCCCAAAATATTGGTGTCACTCCAAATTTGTTGTGACACTATCATTCAGGCATGGGCCTTCGAGAGATCAAGAAGCAGCAAACCCGTACGGCGATCGCCGACGCGGCCCTGACGCTGTTCATGGAGCACGGCTTCGACCAGGTCACGGTCGCCCAGGTGGCACAACACGCGGGCGTGTCCACCAACACCGTGTTCAACTACTTCCCTGCCAAGGAAGACCTCTTCTTCGACCGCCAGGCCGAGGTCGAGGGCCATCTCGCCACCCTGGTGCGCGACCGCCCACCTGGCGCCTGCCCGGTGGAGATCATCCGCGACGACCTGCTGTCCGCCCTTCAGCAGGACGACCCCATGCTCGGGCTTCACCCCGGCGCGCTCAGGTTCTGGCAGGTCATCCACGACAGCCCCGCACTGCGCGCCCGCGAACGCGAGATCGGCGAACGCGCCGAGGCCGCTCTGGCAACTGCCCTGGCTCAGCATCCGCCGAGAACGGCCAGTGCACCGAACGCGGCCAGTACATCGCACGCGGCCAGTGCACCGAACGCGGCCAGTACATCGCACACGAACAGTGCACCGAACACCGCCAGTGCACCGAACGGCTCCGACCAGCCGATGCCGGCGCTCCTCGCAGGTGCCATCGCCGGGGCGCACCGGGCAGTGCTGCGCGAGATCCAACGACGCGTCATGTCCGGCGAACTACCTGCACGCGCCCGCAACACGGTCGCCCCGGCGGCACTTCAGGCATTCAACCTGCTCTGTTCCGGACTCCACACCGGCTTGTAAGTTGGTGCGCGTGAACCGTACCGATCGGCTTTACGCCCTGGTGGAGGAGTTGCGGGCTGTCGCACCTCGCCCGAGAAGTGCGCGCTGGCTGGCCGGTCGTTTCGAGGTCAGCGTGCGCACGATCGAACGGGACATCAATGCGTTGCAGCAGTCGGGGGTGCCGGTCTATGCCGAGCCCGGCCGCACGGGCGGCTATTGCCTCGACAAGGCGCGCACGCTGCCGCCGGCCAACCTGACGCCGGACGAGGCCGTCGCGCTGGCGCTTGCGCTGCGGCGGCTGGAGGGCACGCCGTTCCAGGCGGCCGCGGGCTCGGCGCTGCGCAAGCTGGTCACGGCGATGCAGGTCGACGACGCCGCCGCGGCCCGCGACCTGGCCGGCCGTATCCACCTGCTCGGCGACGAAGGCACCACGCCGTCGGTGCCGCGCATGGTGGCCGATGCGCTGTCCACCCGCCGCGTCCTGCGCATCGGCTACGGCGACCGCGAGGGAGCCGCCACAATGCGCGAGATCGAACCACTCGGCTATGTCGGCAGAGCAACCCACTGGTATCTGGTGGCCTGGTGCCGACTGCGCGACGCCCTGCGCGTCTTCCGCACCGACCGGATCACCTCGGTCTCGGTCACCGCCGAGGTACCCGCACCGCGCTCGCTGCGGAGCGAGGACCTCGACATCCCGTATGGGGTCGTCCATCAACTCACCTTGAGCTGACGGACGGCGGCTCAGGGCTGGACGAACGGCGGCCTGAACACCGAGAAGTGGTTACCGGCCGGGTCGAGCAGGTGCGCGAACGTCACCCCGACCGGGTTGACCTCCGGTCCACGCTGGACCCGGCCGCCCGCCTCTTCGGCCCGTCGGCATGTGCTCTCGACGTCCTCGACCAGCACGCTGAAGATCGCATAGTTGGGCAACTTCCCTTCTGTCGCGAAGAGTCCACCGTGCAGCCCCTCCGCGTCGCCCGTGGTGAAGATCTGGTACGCCGGGTCCGTGCTCTTCGTGTCGTCATGCGAAACCGTCCAGCCGAACACGTCACCGTAGAACCGCATCGCTGCCGCCGGATCGTCGGTGCCGATCTCGAACCAGCCGATGCCGTTGAATCCAGGCATGTCGTCCCTCTCGTGTGGCGCCGGGCGTGTCCCGGCTCGTCCCACCTTCGAGGGCGGCGGCGACAACCCCCTGTCGGTGTTTTCGCGAGCACGCCCGATCCGCTTCGAAGCGTGGCGTCGACGAGCACGAACGGTTTACGGCCGCCCCGGGTCCCCCTGAGCGGTTACGGCCGCCCCGTCATCCGGGCCGCCGACGCCACCGTCGAGAGGGCCTCGCGTTCCGTGAGGCCGGTACGGACCGCCGCGTCGACCAGCGCGGGGGCCAGGTCGGGGCCGAACCCGTTCTCGTACGCCCGGCAGGCGGCCCAGAAGAGGCGGGTGTTGCGTTGGCCCTCGTGGGCGGCGAGGACGAACTGGACCAGGCCCTGGCCGTGCCGGCCGGTCGAGGAGGGCGTGGTGTGGCGTGCGCGCGGAGGGGGTGTGAGCAGGCGCAGCAGGGCGGGCGGGCAGGGTGCGGGCGCCAGATGGGCGGTGCCCGGCGCCGTTCTGTACATGCCGTGTTCGGTGCGCGAGCCGGGGCCGACCAGATAGCCGCCCGCGCCGCGGACGTCGATACCGGGGGCCAGGCGGCTTGCCGAGTTCGGCACGACGATGTGCGGCGGGCCGCTCAGCCACAGGTGGCGGCCGCCGCTCGGAGTCAGCACGACCACAGTCGCGGGGATGGTGAACAGGTGGCGCAGCGCGAGTTCGCGCAGGGCCGCCGAGGAGTCGGTTCCGGACTTGGTGTCGAGGTCGATGCCGATGAGGTGGTGGGGGTGCAGACCGCAGGCGATGCCGTAGCCGGTGGCCCAGGGGGCGGCGGCGAAGAGCTCGCGGATGCGGCGGGGGTCGGTGGAGGCGTCGTAGACCCCGTGGCCGAAGCGTCCGCATTCGCCGTGGCAGGCGGGTGACGTCCGATCGGGGTCGTGTCGGTGGGGGGAGCGCAGGGCCGGCAGCTTCGTCCGGGACAGCGGGATCACCGCGAGTCCGCGCTCCGCGGCGGACAGCGCGTGGGCCAGGGCCAGGGTGGTGGCCTGCCGGTCTATGGTGGCCATGCCTCCATGTTCGTACTTGTGTTCGAAAAAGGGAAGGGGGTCGGCCAGGTTCGGCGTGGCGTCCGAAGGCCCGCGAAGAGCAGCCGGCGATCCGCGAACGAAGCGCGTACGAACCACGTACGAGCCACGAATGAAGCGCGCACGAGCCACGAACCAAGCGCGCTCGAGTCACGAACGAAGCGCGCACGAACCGCGAACGAGCCGGGAAAAGGTCGCGAAAGGGGTTTATAGACATGTCCTCACGCTTGAGGACGAATCGCGGCTTCCAGGGTGATTCGTCGGGGATTCGGTGGGCAACTCTGAAGTCGCGACGTCGCGCACCGTCCGAGGCCGTCGGCCAACTGCCTTGGAATCAGCCTTACTTGGTTCTGGAGGAAATACATGGCAAGCATCCGTACCGCCCGCGTCCTCGCTGCCGTCGCGGCCCTGCCCCTCGCCGCGGCCCTCTTCACGGGCGTCGCCTCGGCAGACAACGGCGGGTTCGCGGACGACGGATCGAACGCGGCAGCCGCGAGCATCTTCGGCAGCGGAGTCGGACACGACAACAACGGCAACTCGTCGACCACGCAGCAGCAGGCGGTCGGCTCCGGCGCCTCGGCCTTGAGCAACACCGCTCAGGTGAACTGCTCGGCGTTCACGGCCATCAACCAGCGGAGTGAGATCGTGGCCATCCATTTCACCAGGCTGTGGTGAGCGATGGGCCGATGCGCTGCCATCGGCCCTGAATTCCCGTGTGGGTGTGCTTTCTTGGGTCATCATGCGTCCGCGCGGTGGTGCTTCGGTGCCGCCGCGCGGACGTTTTCGCTGTCCACGCGCGCGTGCCCGCAACAACTGCGCCACGCGCGTGCCCGCAACAACTGCCCCACGCGCGTGCCCGCACTGATGCCGCACGCGCGCGTGCGCTCCGGACTTCGCGGGGCCGCGGCGACCTTGACAGCCGACCGTATCTGACGGACAGTCAGAAATCTCTTTGGTCATGACCCTTGGCCACCGGGAGGGCCCCGCCGTGCACCTCGCCCCCACCGCGCGCCAGCAGCGGCTGCGCGCCGAACTCCGTGTGTACTTCCGGGACCTGATGCCGGACGGGCCGCCGCCACCGGCCGACGGCGCCCGCCGCCGGGCGCTGCTGCGCCGCATCGGCGCCGACGGGCTGCTCGGCCTCGGCTGGCCCGTTGCGTACGGCGGCCAAGGGCGCGGCGCTGACGAGCAGTTCGTGTTCTTCGACGAGGCGTACCGCGCGGGCGCCCCGGTGTCGATGGTCACGCTGAACACTGTCGGGCCGACGCTGATGACGTACGGGAGCGAGGAGCAGAAGGCGTACTTCCTCCCGCGGATCCTCAGCGGAGAGGTTGTCTTCGCGATCGGCTACACCGAGCCGTCGGCCGGCACCGACCTCGCGTCCCTGCGGACCCGGGCCGTGCGGGTGGCCGGAGGTGGCGGCGAGGCCCGGGTGCCCGGAGGCGGCGGTGCCGGGGTCCGGACGGACGTCGGCGGCGCGGACAGCGGAGAGGACCCCGGCGCCGGGCACTGGCTGATCGACGGCCAGAAGATCTTCACCTCCAACGCCCAGCACGCCGAATGGATCTGGCTCGCCTGCCGGACCGATCCCGAGGCGCCCCGGCACGAGGGCATCTCGATCCTCCTCGTCCCCACGGGCGCTCCCGGGTTCTCCTGGACGCCGATCGAGACCGTGGGCGGGCTGACCACGACGGCCACGTACTACGACGGGGTCCGCGTGCCCGCCGCGAACCTCGTCGGCGAGGAGCACGGCGGCTGGCGGCTCATCACCAGCCAGCTCAACCACGAGCGGGTCGCACTCGCCGCGCTCGGTATGCAGGCCGAGGATTTCTACGCGGCCGCGCTGGAGGCGGCCCGTACGCCTGATCCGGTGACCGGCCGACGTCGTGTTGACGAGCCGTGGGTGCGTTTTCGGCTGGCCGAGGTGCATGCCCGGCTGGCGGCGAACCGCCTGCTCAGCTGGCGTTTGGTGGGGGATGTGGGGGCCGGCCGGCTGGCCCCCGGCGACGCCGCCGGGGTGAAGTTCGCGGGAACGGAATCGACTGTCGCGACGTATCGCATGTGTCAGGAAATCGTGGGAGTGCCGGCGCTGGTGCGGGCGGGCTCGCCGGGGGCGTTCGGAGACGGCGAGTTGGAGCGGCTGAACAGGGCGGCGCAGATCAACACGTTCGGGGGCGGGGTGAGCGAGGTGCAGCGGGAGATCGTCGCGACGATGCGGCTCGGGATGCGGAGGGGGCGACGATGAGCGCAGGGGGCGACGCGGAGCTGGCGGCACGGCTGACGGGCGGGGACGCGGTGGCCGGGCGGCGGACGGCGGAGGAGGAGTTCGCCGCGCGGCTGAAGGCGTACGAGGGGCGGCCCGCCGCGGTGGGGAGTGTGGGCAAGGACCGGGTCAATGAGCCCATGATCCGCCACTGGTGCGAGGCGATGGGCGACACCAACCCCGCGTACACCGGCCCGGACGCGATCGCGCCGCCCACCATGCTCCAGGTGTGGACGATGGGCGGTCTCTCCGGGCATGCGGGACGCACGGAGGCGTACGACGAGCTGCTGGGACTGCTCGACGAGGCCGACTGCACCTCGGTCGTCGCCACTGATTGCGAGCAGGAGTATCTGCGCCCGCTGCGGCCCGGGGACGAGGTCACCTTCGACGCGGTGATCGAGTCGGTCTCGGACCGGAAGCGGACGAAGCTCGGCACCGGGTACTTCGTGACGACCCGCATGGACGTACGGGTGGACGGTGAGCCGGTGGGAACCCACCGGTTCCGGATCCTCAAGTATGCGCCCGCGCGCGGGAGGCCCGGCGGCAGAAGGCCCCGGCCGGTGATCAACCGGGACAACGCCGGGTTCTGGGAGGGCGTGGGCCGGCACCGGCTGCTGATCCAGCGGTGCGCCGGCTGCGGCACCCTGCGCTTCCCCTGGCTGCCCGGGTGCAACGCATGCGGCTGCCTGGAGTGGGACACGGTCGAGGCGAGCGGCGAGGGGGCGGTCTACTCGTACGTGGTCATGCACCACCCGCCCTTCCCGGCCTTCAGCGCATCCGATCATGCCGCTGACGCGGCGGGTCCCTACGCCGTCGGGCTGATCGAGCTGGCGGAGGGCGTCCGGATCGTCAGCAACGTGATCGGCGTGCCGTACGACAAGGTGCGCATCGGCATGCCCGTACGCCTCGAATTCGTCCGGTACGACGAGGAGCTGGAGCTTCCGGTGTTCCGGGCCCAGGACGGGGACGGGGGCTGACATGGACTTCACGCCCACCGAGGAGCAGACGGCGGCCCGCGATCTCGCCGCGCGGATCTTCGGCGACCTCTCGAGCCCCGAGCGCCTCGCGGCCGTGGCCACCGGCAGCGACGCCGAGCTGTGGAAGGCGCTGTGCGCGGCCGGGCTGGTCACGGCGGTGGCGGACGTCGGCCTCCTCGGTCTGGTGCTCCTCCTGGAGGAGCAGGGCCGGACGACGGCCCAGGTGCCGTATGCGGCGAGCTGTGTGTTCGGGCTGCTGGCGGTCACTGCCCACGGGTCGGCCGAGCAACGGGAGCGGCTGCTGCCAGGGATCGGGGACGGCGCGGTGGTGGTGACCGGGGCGTTGCCCTCCACGGGGGCCGTACGGGCGGACGCGCACGTCGTACGGGCCGACGCGCGCGGGGAGTTGACCGGCACCGTACCCGTCGTGCCCTGGCTGCAGGCCGCGACGCACGTGCTCGTGGCGGACGACCGGCTCCGGCTGTGGCTGGTGCGGACGGCCGACGCCGGGTGCGCACCGGTGGAGCTGACGGCGCCCTGGTCGGCGGGGCGACTGACGCTCGACCGTGCCCCCGCGGAGCCCTTGGGATCACCGGACGCGTACGCCGACGTGCTCGCCACCGCCCGTGTCGCCTTCGCGGGGCTGCAGGCCGGGGTGTGCGCGGGCTCGCTGGCGCGGGCCGTGGCGCACACGAACACGCGGGAGCAGTTCGGACGCCCGCTCGCCGCCAAGCAGGGGGTGCAGCTCAAGGCCGCCGACGCGTACATGGACGCCGAGGCGATACGGGTGACGGCATACGAGGCGGCCTGGCGCCGCGACGCCGGCCTGCCGTACGCCACCCACGCGCTGACCGCCGGGTGGTGGGCGTCGGAGGCGGGGGCGCGGGTCGTGCACACGGGCCAGCATCTGCACGGCGGTACGGGCGCCGATCTGGAGCACCCGGTCCACCGGCACTTCCTGTGGGGGCGGCAGCTGGACGCCTACCTGGGGTGCGGCAGCGAAGTGCTTCAGGAGCTGGGGGAGTTGATCGTGAACGGAGAGGGGGCGGAATGAGGACCGGTGGACCGGAGGCGGGCGTGCTGCGGGCGGGGACGCAGCTGCCACCGCTGGAGATCGAGATCACGCGCACGCTGATCGTGGCCGGGGCGATCGCGTCCCGCGACTACCAGGACGTGCACCACGACGCGGAGCTCGCCCGGGGGAAGGGCTCCCCCGACATCTTCATGAACATCCTGACGACCAACGGCCTGGTCGGGCGGTACGTGACGGACCATTTCGGCCCGGGCGCGGTCCTGCGCAGGGTGGCCATACGGCTCGGCGCTCCCAACTACCCGGGCGACACGATGGTGCTGACCGGCACGGTCGAGGAGGTCGACGGGGACACGGCCACGGTGAAGGTGGTCGGGGCGAACGGCATCGGCAGGCACGTCACGGGCACGGTAACGGTCACCCTCCCGGGCGGGGGTGCCGGATGAGCGTACGGACGAAGGACGCCCTCGGCGGGCGGGCGGCGGTCGTCGGGATCGGCGCCACCGAGTTCTCCAAGGACTCGGGACGCAGCGAGCTGCGGCTGGCGGTGGAGGCGGTGCGGGCCGCGCTGGACGATGCGGGGCTGCGGCCCGCGGACGTGGACGGCATGGTCACGTTCACGATGGACACCAACCCCGAGATCACCGTGGCCCAGGCGGCCGGGATCGGCGAGCTGTCCTTCTTCTCCCGGGTCCACTACGGGGGCGGGGCGGCCTGCGCGACGGTCCAGCAGGCCGCGCTGGCGGTGGCGACGGGGGTGGCCGAGGTCGTGGTCTGCTACCGAGCGTTCAACGAACGCTCGGGCCGTCGCTTCGGCTCCGGGGTGCAGCACCGCGAGCCGTCGGCGGAGGGGACGGCGCTGGGGTGGTCACTGCCGTTCGGGCTGCTCACCCCGGCGTCCTGGGTGGCGATGACGGCCCAGCGCTATCTGCACACCTACGGACTGACCCCCGAGGCGTTCGGGCATGTGGCCGTCGTGGACCGCAAGTACGCGGCCACGAACCCGGCGGCGTACTTCCACGGCAGACCCATCACGCTCGCCGACCACGCGGCCTCGCGCTGGATCGTGGAGCCGCTGCGGCTGCTCGACTGCTGCCAGGAGACGGACGGCGGCCAGGCGCTGGTGGTCACCTCCGTGGAGCGGGCGCGTGATCTGCCGCACCCGCCCGCGGTGATCGCGGCCGCCGCCCAGGGGTCGGGCCGCGCACAGGAGCAGATGACCAGCTTCTACCGGGACGACCTGACCGGGCTGCCGGAGATGGCCGTGGTGGCCCGTCAGTTGTGGCGGACGGCGGGGATGGGGCCCGCGGACATCGACGTGGGCATCCTCTACGACCACTTCACGCCGTTCGTGCTGATGCAGCTGGAGGAGTTCGGGTTCTGCGAGCCGGGCGCCGCCGCTGACTTCGTGGCCGCGGAGAGGCTGCCGCTGAACACGCATGGAGGGCAGTTGGGGGAGGCGTATCTGCACGGGATGAACGGCATGGCTGAGGCTGTACGGCAACTGCGCGGCACGGCGGCGAACCAGATACCCGGAGCCGCCCGCACCCTGGTCACCGCGGGCACCGGCGTGCCCACGTCGGGCCTGGTCCTGACGGCCGACGGATGAACCTGCGCGCGGCCGGCTACTGCCCTGGTACTCGTCTCTCAGGGGTGAACCCGCAAGGGTTGGGGCCTGCTCGTCCACCTTCAGGAGGTGGGGGCAGCACTCCGCCTACAACCTGAGGCGGAGACCGCTTAGGGACCTGCGGGCGATCCGCCGGAACGGGTGGCGAACCTAGCGTGGAGCCATGACCACACCCGTCTGCACCAGCGCTTCGAACGCCGTTGCATCCGCGAGGCAGACCCTTTCATACCCGTCGTTCTCTTCGTATGTGCAGGCGCGCCAGCCGGTGCTGCTGCGCACCGCACGATCGCTGACCGCGAACCCGAGCGATGCGGAGGACCTGCTGCAGACCGCGCTGGCCAAGACGTACGTCGCCTGGGAGCGGATCGAGGACCACCGCGCGCTCGACGGGTACGTACGCCGGGCGCTGCTGAACACACGGACCTCGCAGTGGCGCAAGCGCAAGGTCGACGAGTTCGTCTGCGACGAGCTGCCCGAGCCGGAGGGGCTGCCCGCCGCGGACCCGGCCGAGGACCAGGCGCTGCACGACGCCATGTGGCGGGCGATCATGAAACTGCCCGCACGCCAGCGGGCGATGGTGGTCCTGCGCTACTACGAGGACCTGAGCGAGGCCCAGACCGCAGAGGTGCTCGGCGTCTCCATCGGCACGGTCAAATCGGCGGTGTCCCGGGCCCTGGGCAAGCTCCGCGAGGACCCCGAGCTGGAGCCGGTGCGATAGCCACCGAAGGGGACGGGCGTTGATCGATCATGTCCGGGGCTAGTGACATACCGAGTGGTATGTGCGCAGAATCAGCGCAACCCCCTACCCGCCCGTAGGCAATGCCGCCCCGGAGGACGCTGTGCTGAGCACCATGCAGGATGTACCGCTGACCGTCACCCGCATCCTTGTCCATGGAGTGCTGGTGCACGGGACGTCCCGTATCACCACCTGGACGGGCGAGGACGAGCCGCAGCGCCGCACTTTCGCCGAGGCCGGGATCCGTGCCGTGCAGCTCGCGAACGCCCTCCGCGACGACCTCGGCGTCCAAGGCGACGACCGGGTCGCGACGCTCATGTGGAACAACGCCGAGCACGTCGAGGCGTACTTCGCCATCCCCTCCATGGGCGCGGTCCTGCACACGCTGAACCTTCGCCTGCCCGCCGAACAGCTGGTGTGGATCGTCAACCACGCCGCCGACAAGGTCGTCATCGTCAACGGCTCGCTGCTGCCGCTGCTCGCCCCGCTTCTCCCGCACCTCCCGTCGGTCGAGCATGTCGTCGTGTCCGGCCCCGGTGACCGCTCGCTCCTCGACGGTGCCCGCGCACAGGTGCACGAGTACGAGGAACTGATCGCGGGCAAGCCCACGACGTTCGACTGGCCGGAGATCGACGAACGCCAGGCCGCCGCCATGTGTTACACCTCCGGTACCACGGGCGACCCCAAGGGCGTGGTGTACAGCCACCGTTCGATCTACCTGCACTCCATGCAGGTCAACATGACGCAGTCGATGGGCCTGACCGACCAGGACACCTCGCTGGTCGTGGTTCCGCAGTTCCACGTCAACGCCTGGGGCCTTCCGCACGCCACCTTCATGACCGGCGTCAACCTCCTCATGCCGGACCGCTTCCTGCAGCCCGCGCCCCTCGCCGAGATGATCGAGAAGGAGCTGCCCACGCACGCCGCCGCCGTCCCCACCATCTGGCAGGGACTGCTCGCCGAGCTGACCGCCAGGCCACGCGATGTCTCGTCCCTCACCCAGGTCACCATCGGCGGCTCGGCCTGCCCGCCCTCCCTCATGCAGGCCTTCGACAAGCTCGGTATGCGCGTCTGCCACGCCTGGGGCATGACCGAGACGTCCCCGCTGGGCACGGTGGCCCGGCCGCCGGCGCATGCCGTGGGCACGGACGAGGAGTTCGCCTACCGCCTCACCCAGGGCCGCTTCCCGGCCGGCGTCGAGGCCCGCCTCACCGGCCCCGGCGGCGAGCGGTTGCCCTGGGACGGCGAGTCCGCGGGCGAGCTGGAGGTACGCGGACCGTGGATCGCGGGCGCGTACTACAACGGCCCGGACGCCGAACCCCTACGCCCCGCCGACAAGTTCAGCGAGGACGGCTGGCTCAAGACCGGTGACGTCGGCACCATCAGCCCCGACGGCTTCCTCACCCTCACCGACCGGGCCAAGGACGTCATCAAGTCCGGCGGTGAGTGGATCTCGTCCGTCGACCTGGAGAACGCCCTGATGTCCCACCCGGACGTCGCCGAGGCCGCCGTCGTCGCCGTGCCGGACGACAAGTGGGGCGAACGCCCGCTCGCCACAGTTGTGTTGAAGGAGGGCGCCACCGCCGACTTCGCTGCCCTCCGCCTGTTCCTCGCGCAGGAAGGGAGGATCGCCAAATGGCAGCTCCCAGAGCGCTGGACGATCATCGAGGCGGTGCCCAAGACCAGCGTGGGCAAGTTCGACAAGAAGGTGCTGCGCCGCCAGTACGCGTCGGGCGAGCTGGACGTCACGACGATCTGACGTCAGAAATACGGTAGTTGGGGCGGTGTTTCACGTGAAACACCGCCCCCCGCGGCGTATGGGCCGGTTGAGTCCGCTCTGGGCGGGCTCAGTTGGTACCGATCCGCGCCAGCAGATCCACGATCCGGTCCTGCACCTCGGTGCTCGTCGAGCGCTCCGCCAAAAACAGGACCGTCTCCCCCGAGACGAGCCGCGGCAGATCGGCCTGATCGACGGCGGCCGTGTAGACGACGAGCGGGGTGCGGTTGAGCAGGTTGTTCGCGCGCAGCCAGTCGACGACTCCGGCCTGGCGGCGGTGCACCTGCATCAGGTCCATCACCACCAGGTTCGGGCGCATCTGCGCGGCCAGCGTGACCGCGTCCGCGTCCGACGCGGCCCGCGCAACCTGCATTCCGCGCCGTTCCAGCGTCGCGGTGAGGGCGAGCGCGATCTCCGCGTGCTCCTCGATGAGCAGCACACGTGGCGGGTGCTGCTCGGAGTCGCGTGGCGCGAGCGCCTTCAGGAGAACGGCCGGATCGGCGCCGTACGCCGCCTCACGCGTCGCCTGCCCGAGTCCCGCCGTGACCAGCACGGGGACCTCGGCGGCCACCGCGGCCTGGCGCAGCGACTGGAGCGCGGTCCGGGTGATGGGGCCGGTGAGCGGGTCGACGAAGAGCGCGGCCGGGAAGGCGGCGATCTGCGCGTCGACCTCCTCACGGGAGTTGACGATGACGGGCCGGTAGCCGCGGTCGCTCAGCGCCTGCTGGGTCGTCACATCCGGCGCGGGCCACACCAGCAGCCGGCGCGGGTTGTCGAGCGGTTCCGGGGGCAGCTCGTCGTCCATCGGCCGCGCCTGGGGCTGGTCGGCGACCTCGATGGCACCGCCCGGACCGTCGAGCGGCTCGGGACCCTCGTCGGCGTTCTCGTCCGGGGCCCCTATGGCGTACGACCGTCCGGCGCCCTCGGTGGCCCCGGCCAGGCGGGACTGCCCGGCCAGTGAAGGCTGTGCCGGGAGCGGGGCGGACACGGCCTGCGGATGCGGACGCGCTGCCGTCTCCGGACGCTCGCCCATGGGCTCGGGAGGTGTGCCGAGCTTGCGGCGGCGGCCCGAACCGTTCGACGAGTGCGGGGGAGGCGTCGGCGACTGGGGCCGGGGCTGGGCCTGGGGCTGGGCCGTCGCCTGGCGCGCGAAGGGCACGCCCTGCCCGAGGGTTCGCACGCTGATCGCCCGACCCTGCGTCGAATAGGGGTCGACGGGCGAGGCCGCCTCCGCGGGCAGGGGCTGAGCGGTCCGCGGCTGCGTGGCGCGCTCCGGAGGCAGCGGGGTGCCGGCCGACGGGGTGGCCTGCGGGGGCATGGGCGTGCCGGGGGCCGGGGTGGCCGACGCGGGGACACCGCCCGCGGGGGTGGACTGCGAGGGCACCTGCTGTGCCACGGGCTGCGGCGCGGTGCCGGGCTGTCCCGGCAGGGGCTGAGCGGGCGCGACGGCGGGGACCGGCTGGCCCGGTGCCACCGGCCCGGGCTGGGTGGCGGGGCCCGGCTGCGCGGGCAGCGGCTGTGCGCCGGGGACGGCCTGAGCGAGAAGCCCCTGCGGGGGAACGGCGTGCGCGGCGACCGTGGGCACGCCCTGCGGGGGGACGGGCTGCGGTCCCGGCTGAGGGGGCACGTTCTGGGCGGGTGCCGGTGCCGCAGGAGTCGTCTGCGCGGGCGCACTCTGGGCCGGCGTCATCCGGTGCGGAGTGCTCTGGGCAGGGGGCATCTGTGCGGGCACGCCCTGAGGGGGCGTGCCCGCAGGTGCGTCCGTGCCGTCCGGCCCGGCCTGCGGCTGCCCGGGCGCGGCGGCCGGGCGGGCGCGGCGGCGGCCCGTGGGTGTGGGCACCGGGTGCGGCTGCGGCGGAGTGTGGTCCTCGGCCTGCTCGTGCGCCACCGCGTCATGGCGGCCCTCGCCGGCCTGGACGGGGACGGGCGGGTTCTGTTCCGGTGTGCGGACGGCCTCGGCCGGCGGCAGTGCGAACACCGTCCGGGGACCGGCATCCACGGCGGCCGCACGCTCGTTCGCGGCGGCCAGGGCACGCCGACGGCGCCCGGTGGGCGCGGCACCGGCGTAGTCGGGGGACGGGGCGCAGGAGGCCGCGGGCAGTGCGGGCAGCAACGCCTGCGGTGCGTCGTCCCGGCCGGCGCGACGGCCCGTGGGGACGGGGACGCCCTGCGGCGGCACGGCCTCTCCCAGCCCGGTGGCCGTGGCCGGGGCGCCCGCGGCGTGCTCGGCGGCGGTCACCACCGAGCCTTCGGCCACGCCTTCGCTGCCGTTCTCGGCCGGGCTCGGCCGGCCGCGCCGCCGTCCCGTGCCACCGGTTGGACCGGTCTCCGCGGCACCGTCGTTCCCGGCCGTCTGTGCCGGACCGGAAGCCTCGGTGGCGGGTTCGTCCGCCGCGCGCCGCCTGCGCCGCCCGGTGGGTGCCGTCGCGGCCGTTTCGGAGGACGGGGCGGGATCGCCCACCTCGCTCTCCAGGAACGCGTCCACGGACGACCGGCGGGCCCGCCGTCGTCCCTGCTGCGGGGCCTGCTCGGGCACCGCGACCTCGGCCGCGGGCTCACCCGCGGACGTCTCGGCCGGGGCCGGGGGGACCGCCCCGGCGCCGCCGCCGAGCGGCACCTCGAGCACATAGGCGTTGCCGCTCATGCCCGGCACCTCGTGCGTCTGCAGCACACCTCCGTGCGCGCGCACGATGCCGCCGACGATCGGCTGGTGCACCGGGTCTCCCCCGGCGTACGGGCCCCGTACCTCGATCCGTACGACCTCGCCGCGCTGCGCGGCCGCCACGACGACGGTGTTGTCCATGTAACCGCCCGCCGAGACGGGCGCGTTGCCGGTCGCGTCGACGCCCGCCACGTCCGCGATGAGGTGAGCGAGTGCCTGGGCGAGCCGCTGCGGGTCGACCTCGGCCTCGATGGGCGGGGCGTGGACGGCGAACTGCACGCGTCCGGGCCCGATCAGTTCGACGGCACCGTCGACACCGGCGGCGACGACCGCGTCGAGCATCACGGCCGTCCGGACGAGCTCGTCCTCACCGGCGTCCAGGCGCTGGTAGCCGAGGACGTTGTCGACGAGCGTGGTGATGCGCGAGTAGCCGGCGGCGAGGTGGTGCAGCACCTGGTTGGCCTCGGGCCACAGCTGGCCGGCGTCGTCCGCGGCGAGCTTGGACAACTCGCCGCGCAGCTCGTCGATGGGGCCGCGCAGGGACTGGCCGAGCATGGCGAGCAGTTGCTCGTGCCGGGCGGCCAGCGCCTCGTACCGGTCCTTCTCACGCTCGCCGAGCGCCGCGTAGCGCTCGTCGCCGGCCGCGACCTCCTCCGCATGCCGCTCCTGGAGCCCGACGAGCTCGGCGGTCTGCTCCTCGCGCAGCCGCTCCAGCTCCTCAGCGTGCTCCTTGCCGATCCGCTCCAGCTCCTCCTTGTGCCGCTTCTCGGCCTCGTCCTTCTCCGCGACGACCGCGTCGAACGGGCGCCGGTCGGTGAACGTCATCACGGCGCCGACGATCTGTTCGCCGTCGCGCACCGGCGACGTCGTCAGGTCGACCGGAACCTTGTCCCCGGTCTTGGACCACAGCACCTGCCCGCGCACCCGGTGCTTGCGCCCGGAGCGCAGGGTGTCGTGCAGCGGCGACTCGGCGTACTGGAAGGGGGAACCGTCTTCGCGGGAGTGCAGCACGAGGGTGTGCAGCTCTTTCCCGCCCAGGTCGCTGGCCCGGTAGCCGAGTATCTGGGCGGCGGCCGGGTTGACGAGCACGATCCGCCCGTCCGTGTCCGTGCCCACCACGCCCTCGGCCGCGGCCCGCAGGATCATCTCGGTCTGCCGCTGGGAGCGGGCGAGTTCGGCCTCCGTGTCGACGGTGCCGGACAGATCGCGGACGACGAGCATGAGCAGTTCGTCGCCGGTGTAGCCGTAGCCGTCGTAGGCCTGCCGGGCGTCCTCGAGATTGGCGCTCGTGACCTCGACGGGGAACTCGCTGCCGTCCGTCCGGCGGGCGATCATCCGCGTCGGCTTGGTCCGCCCGCTCGGGTCCATGGAGTCGGGCCGGCGCATGGAGCCGGGGATCAGCCGTGAGTCGAACTGGGGCAGCAGATCGAGGAGCCCCCGCCCCACCAGGGCGGTCCCGGGCGTCTCGAAGGCCTCCAGGGCGATGGTGTTCGCGTTGACGACGGTTCCGTTGGCGTTGACCAGCACCAATGCGTCAGGAAGCGCGTCCAGTATGGCAGCGAGGCGAGCAGCGCCTCGGGATGGCCTGCTGCTCACGAGACGCTTCCTCCCTGTTACCGCACCTTGCCGACCACTGGGCCATCTTGCCAACCGGCCCGCAACGTGTCACGCGAGGGAGTCTAAAGGCAGCGGTTGTGCCGGGGATGCCGGATGAGAGGGAGGTCGCACGCGGAAGTGACGCAGAACCTGTGACCGTGCAGGTCGCCCCGAGGAACCCCGACGTCATCCGCACGCGGGCCGTGGTCCCGACGGGGCGGACCCTACGAACGAACGTCCGGCAGCAGCGGCACCAAGTCGTTCCAGCGGGCGATCTGACAGCCGTCGCGGCGGTCGTACCGCGCGTCGACCGGCCGCCCGGCCCAGGTCCCGGTGACATGAGCGGTCGCCGGGCCCCCGTACTGCATCGTGCACAGGCTGCGCGGCGGCACCGGGGCGAAGGGGTCCCGGCCCCAGGTGGTGCGCCGGTCGAGCGCGTCGCACGCGCCTGCGGGGTTCGGATGACTGCCGCGCCCCGGATGACAGTGCAGCACGTACGTCCCGTCGGAGCGACCCGCGTGGCTGACGGTGACGACGAGCCGGTCGCCGTGGGGGACGGGGGGACGGCCGTGCGCAGACGCAGCGGCGGGCGCCGCGACCACTGAGAGAACGGCGACGGCCCCGAGGAGCACGCCGCGCGAGGTGAACTGGACCATGCCGTGACTAACGGGGGCGCGGCGGGGTGGTTGCGCGTGAGGGCGCACGATCCACCTGTTGCAGGAGGGACGGCAGGTTCCACCGGGCTGCGACCGCGCGTCGCCGGAGAATCGAGGCGTCGGGGGGCCGCGCCAGGACCGGGACGTCTCCCAAGGGCCGGCGGCGCCGAATGGCGCCCCGAGGAGACGCCGACGGATCTTGCCGTGCGGATTGCGGCCCAGTGCTTTGCCCTGCGGCCTTTCTGCCTAGTACCGTGGGGGGCGATTGGTGACAGCCCGGTCGGCTGTGTCATCATCTGCACGCACCACTCGCGCTCGCGCGGGCGGTTGTGCTGGAGGCGTCGCCTAGTCCGGTCTATGGCGCCGCACTGCTAATGCGGTTTGGGTCTTAAAGCCCATCGAGGGTTCAAATCCCTCCGCCTCCGCCATCTGACCAGGGAGTTCGGCCGATATCGGCTGGGCTCCCTGAGTGGCGTCTAGGGCCCTTTTCAGCCCTGAGATGGCACGGTGTTGGCACCAACCGCCGAAAGGCGATTCTGGCGCGGAATGAAGGCCGCAATTTTGCGCGTGGCGTCCTCGGCCAGTTCCTCCGCGACGACCGCGTACACGTCCTTCGTGAAGGACACCGACGCGTGCCCGAGCACCTCTGAGACGAACTTGTCGTCGACCCCGGCGGCGATCAGCATCGTGGCCGCGCCGTGACGCAGATCATGGAAGCGGATGGGCGGCAGCGTCATCCGCAGGGCCACCTCGACCGCGGCCTCGGTCGTCCGGAACTTCCGGGCGATCCGCTCGACCGACCACTTCTCCGCAGCCTTCTCACGGATCTTCGCGTACCGCTCGAGCAGGATCCGGAACCGGCTCGACAGGTACTCGGCCTTGAGGGCTGTGCCGTCCTCGTAGCAGAACACCCGGCCGGAGTCCTGGTACAGCTCGCCCCACTGCAGCCGCTCCTCGAGCTTCCGCTTCCGCCAGGCCCTCAGGACGCGCACGGTCTCGTCGTCGAGAGGGATCTGCCGATAGCCGGCGTCGGTCTTCGTGTCGTCGAGCTCGTCGTCCGACTGCGCCTGCAGGACGTGCAGCCGCTTGCGCTCGAGGCTCAGGTCTTTCTCCTCGGCGCCGACCAGCTCGCCGCGCCGCGGCCCGTAGTAGGCGTCCAGGTGGAACGCCGGGTACATGCGTTCCTCGGAAGCCTCGGCGAAGTCGAGGAACGCCCCACACTGCCCGGACGTCCACACCATCACCTTGGCCGGGATGCTGCCGGTCTTCTCCCACGCCTCGACGCGCTCGGCCGTCCACAGCAGGGGACGGGCACGGCCCTGCTTCCGCTTGCCACCCTTCGAACGCCATACCCCGTCAGTCGGGTTGTCCGTCCGGATCTTTGACAGCTTCACGGCGTCCGTGAGAGCCCCGTGAAGGACTGCGTGCACCCGGCGGATACGACCCTCGGAGATCGGCCGGGAGTGCAGCCGGCGGCCGTCCCGGGTGGCCCGAGCGTCCTTCAGGCGGCGCAGAATCTCCGACCGGTCGCCCTGCTCCTCCGGCCGGTTCAGCTTCCGCATCGCCGCGTACAACTCGCGGAAGTGCTCGTCGGTGAGGTCGACGACCTTGATATGCCCGAGGCCCGGCTTCCCGTACAGGTCGATCGCCTCGCGCTCGGCATCGAGCGTGCTCTTCTTCAGACCCTCGCCCGTCTCGGCCTCCGACTTCCGCCACGCGTACCGGCGCTCGAGGTACTCGCCGAACGTAGTCTTCCGCTCGTCGTGCGCCTTCGGGCTGGCGGCTGTGCCGAGCACGTTGGCCAGCTCCTTCTTGCACTCCGTCTCAGTGGTGTACGGACCGATGCGCGGCTGCCGGCGCTTCCCATCTGCCGACTTCGGCGCCTCGTAGCGGGCGTACCAGCCGCCGTGCCCCTTCTTGCTGAGATCCGGGCACTTCTTGCCGAGCAGCCGTTTCGTCTCCGGATCCCGGCATGAGCAAGCCTTGAACGGCTTCATTCACTCCCCCTTCGTGTCGTCCTTGGCGGTGTCGTCTTCGATGCCGCCCTCGGCGGCGAGCCTCTCGCGGAACTGCTCGAACCCGACCCCCGGATGTACGACGGGCTTCGGGTCGAACCGCTCCTGCAGCTCCTCCAACTCGATGCCGAGCTGCTGGTATCGGCGCAGCGCCATACGCACCCGCGCCGCCTCGGCACCCCCGCCCGCCTCCGGCGACACCAGGTCTTCGACCAGGTCAGCAAGTTGCCGGGCGAGCCGGACGGATGAGTGTTCAGCTGTCCTGCGATGCTCGGGCGGATTCGCCAGCGCCAGGTAATCGGGCCGCAGGCGTCCGTACTCCTGCTCCCGCTCGTAGGCCTCCGCCTCGACGGCGGGATCGGTGCCGGGTTCCGCCAGGTTGACGCCGTCGCCTGGCTCCCAGTCGACTGCCGGCCCCTGCCCCAGGGCCCACAGCCACGCGATACGACTGCGCAGCTGCTTCTCGTCCGTCGCCAGGCCGATCAGCTCGTTGTCGGACCTGGCCGGCAGGAGCAAGGTGAGCGGCGAGACGTTGAGGGCCAGAGCGAGCGCAACCAGGTCATCGGCGTCGACACGACGCGTCCCTGCCTCGATCCGCGAGATCCCGAGCGGCGGGATAGCTCGACCATGCTCGCGGGTTGCGTCAGCCAGGTCCTTCTTGCTCAGTCCTCGCGCTTCCCGGAGGCGTTGCACGTTGGCCTGGACCCGCTGTCCAGTGGGCCCCAGGGGGTTCTTCTTCTCGTCTGCCACCCGCCCAAGGTACGCATCGAAATGATGCGTTCGCAACTCAACTTGCTTCCCGGACATTCCGTGGCTTACCTTTGATCTGTCAACGCATCGAAGTGATGCGTCGACGGATCAAGGGAGATTCCATGTCTTCAGGGTTGATCTCCGTGCTGTCGGGAGTCGGAGACGACTGGCTGACGGCACGCGAGGCCGGCGCTATGGCGCGAGTCAGCGAGAAGACGCTCGCTAACTGGCGCTCCCTCGGGGTCGGGCCGCCGTACACGAAGCTGAGCCCCGGCCGCGGAGGTCGCATCCGATACCGCCGTAGCGACGTCCTCGCCTGGCTCGCGCAGCGAGGGGTGGCGGCCTGATGGCGAACTGGACCCGCGAAGAGGTCGAGGCGGAAGGACCGACGACAGAGGTCCCCGTCCTCGCATCGATCCTCGGCGTCGACAAGGACACGATCTACGACTCGATACGCCGCGGCGACTGGACCATGACTCGCGTCCTCCGCCTCGGCCGCCGCATCAAGATCCCGACCGTCGACATCGTCACATACCTGTTCGGCCCCGCCGCGGTCTCACCGGCCGTGCCATCGCGGTGCCGACACGACGACTTGCTGCAGGTCACGGCGCACGAATCGCAGTCTCAATGCGGTTGCACCCCAGTGGTTCCGGGCGCCGTCCACCAACTTCGGGGTGCATGAGACGGCCCGGCCGTCGGTGTCTCCAGCACCAGCGACCGGGCCTCAGCGCAACCCATCCAACGACGAGACCCCGGGCTCATCGCCTCCTACAGCGACCCGGGGCCACGCACCAACAGAACGGAATCCAACGCCATGGCCATAGTGGCACATCGCACCCAGGACGTGCCCCCTGGTCCTGCCGTCGAAGGCGACGCCGCAGCGGTCGGGGTTACATCCTCCGACGCGCACCAGCCGAGTCTCTTTCCGACGGAGGCCGCGACCATTGATCGCCCGGTCGCGCGCCCGTTTCTGCTGACCACCCGTGGTCGTGTCGAGTACGGGGTTCGCTGCCCGGAGTGCCGCCAGATGCACCGGCATATCCACCTCGGGCTCGTTCGTGCACCGTGCGGCGCCAAGTACGACGTCCAGCCCAAGCACGGACGTACACGGAGGGCGGCATGAGCTGGTGGACCAACGCCCGGGATGACGCGTTGCGCGCCGCCGAGCACGACTTCAAGGTCCTGCCGCTGTCCCTCAGCAAGCTGCCTGCCATCAAGTCCCCGCACGACAAAGGGCACAGCTGCAAGGGAGAGTGCGGGCTCCTCGGCCACGGCGTGCACGACGCCAGCAGCGACCCGGACCGCATCCGCGACATGTTCCGCGCTGCTCCACACGCGACCGGCTATGGCACTGCCTGCAGGGTGCCGCCGAACTATCTGATCGGCCTGGACCTCGACATCAAGAACGGTGTGAACGGCGTTGCCGAGCTGCGCCGTCTGGCCGACGAGTACGAGTTCGCCATCCCCCGCACTGTGGCTGTACGCACGGCCGGGACGCCCGGGACGCCCGGCGGCTGGCACCTCTGGTTGAGCGGACCGCCAGACGTCGCCGTCTCCAACTCGGCCGGCCGGGTGGCTCCCGGAATCGACGTCCGCGGTGCCGGCGGATACCTCGTCGGCCCCGGGAGCCGTGGCAAGAAGGGGTTGTACCGCCTGGTCGGCGATCCGGACGACTTCACCGTGGCCCCGATGCCCGAGGCACTGCTCCGCCTTGTGACCGCCGTCAAGGAGCAGCCGCGGCGGGAGCGGCCGTTCCGCACACCGATCGGCCCGGGCGCGGCCGGCAAGGTCCTCGTCGGCCTGGTCCGCCTGGTCCTCGATGCCCGTGAAGGGCAGCGCAACGACCGCCTGTACTGGGCCGCCGCCAGAGCCTACGAGCACGCGGCAGCCGGCCGTCTGGACGAGAACGCAGCCGAGCGTGCCCTGATCCGCGCGGCCGTCGAGGCGGGCCTGCCCGAAAGCGAAGCACAGAGGACCGTCGCGTCAGCGCGCGGCACAAGCACGGGAGTTGCCCGGTGACCGACAGCCAGAACCTCGCCGAGGAGATCGTCAAGGGCGAGGGCGTCGATGTGGGAGAGTGCCCGCTCGGCACCCCCGAGGAGGCCGTCAAGCAGCTGGCCGAGCTGGAGGGCGCCGACCGGCTCGACAGCATCGGCAAGCTGGTGGTGTGGGCGGCTGGCCGCGGCGAGCTCGCGCTGCAGCAGTACAAGAACGCGGTGGTGGAGGCTGGACTGATCCGCCCGGGTGACTGGCGCTCCCTCGCCTCCGAGGCCAAGAAACAGCGCGTCCACGACATCAAGGTGGCCGTCCGCTCGGAGTGCCCGTATGACGACGAGGACGGCCTCCTGTACCTGAACACGCCGGACGGCGGACGGGTGCTGCTCGCCCGCTTCGTTCCCGAGGTCGTGGCGCAGGTGATCCGGGACGACGGCGCTGAGATCACCACGCTGATCAAGATTCGGGTGACACGGCCCGGCGGCCAGTCAGTCGAGGTCGAGGTGCCCGCCGAGCGGCTCCCCCAGGCTCGACGCTGGGCTGCGCAGGCCATCGGCGCGTCCGCCGTCATCACACCCATGTCCCGCGACGAGGCCCACGTCGCCACGGCCGCGCAGTACCTCGGTAACGACAAGTGGGACACCCAGACCACCTACGCACACACCGGCTGGCGATCGGACATCGACGGCAACTGGCGGTTCCTCACCGCCTCCGGTGCCCTTGGTGCGGACGGCCTGGACACGGCCGTCACTGTCGACCTGGGGACCGACCAGCTGAACATGTACGCGCTTCCCGACCCCACTGCGGTGGAAGTCGAGGTACTCGTCGCAGCGGTCCGCGCGTCGGTCGCCCTGCTCGATGTGGCTCCGCTGAACGTCACGGCGCCGATGCTCGGGGCCGCCTACCGCGCGCCGCTCCCGCTGCTCCCGGAAACCAGCGCATTCCTGGTAGGTACTTCCGGATCACTTAAAAGCGCGATGTCTGCCACGGTGCAGCAGCACTACGGGCGCCGACTCGATGCCAAACATTTCCCCGCAAACTGGACTTTCACCGGGAACGCGCTGGAGTCCCTTGCCAATCAACTTGCGAACGTTCTTCTCATCATTGACGACTACGCGCCACAGTCCGCGGACGACCCCCGCCGGCTGGCCATCGCAGCTGACCGCATCTTTCGTGGCGCGGCGAACAGTGCTGGACGCGGCCGTCTGCGGCCGGACGGTACCCCCCGCCCTGCACGACCGCCAAAAGCTCAGCTCGCGGCGACCGGCGAGGACGTGCCGCCCGGAGAGTCACTGCGAGCCCGGCTGACCATCACCAACGCGGACGCTATCGACGTCGTGAAGCTGACCGAGGCGCAGCAGCGGGGCGCGGCTGGCGTGTACGAGCTCGCGATGGCTGGGTACGTGCGTCACCTCGCGGCCGAACTGGACGCGGACGCTGAGTACACCGACCGGTTGCGGGAGCAGATTGCCCAGCGGCGCGCGGAGTTGGCGAGGGCCACGGGTGGACATACCCGGGTTCCCGAGGCGGCGGCAAGCCTGCTGACGGGGTTCCGTCAGTTCCTCACGTTCGCGGTCTCGATCGGCGCGTTCACGGCCGACGAGGCGTCAGCGCAGATGGAGAAGGTGAAGGCCGCTCTCCTCCAGGTGGCCGCAGACCAGGCCGCCTACGTCAAAGGCATGTCCGTTGCCGAGGTCTACCTGCGGGCGCTGCGGGCTGCTCTGTTCGGCGGTGGTGCGCATCTGGCCGACCAGGAGACCGGACGCGAGCCCGCCGACCCGGAGAAGTGGGGTTGGGAGTCCCACGCGGGGGAGTACCGATCCAAGGGCAAGCGCATCGGCTGGCTCTCCAACACTGGGGACGTCCTCTTGCACCCAGACGTGGCGTTCGAGGTAGCGCGCGATCACGCCGGGCGTTCCGCCGAGCCGCTCGCTACCACGAAGGTCACGATCCACAAACGGCTCAAGGAGGGCGGTCACCTCGCGTCCACGGGCGAGGACGACCGGCCAGCTGTAAGGCGGCGGATCGTCGGCAGGAACACGCGGGTCCTCCACGTTCACGCCAACCGGATCACCGGAGAGACGGCGTAATGCGTTCCCGTGCAGCAGCCCCCTATGTGCTGGAGAACCGGGAGCAGCGGGAGCAGCGGGAGCGCGGCAGATATCTGCGCAGGTCAATGGCCCCTGCTCCGCTCCCACTTCCAGTACTCCAGCGGGAGCGGTCCGCGCGGAGACCGGGAGCAGCGGGGCGCTCCCGGTTCTGCTCCCGGTCGCGCTCCCAGTTCGTCACCGCGACTGGGAGCAGCACGGACGCCCTCTGGCCTGCGGATGTGCCCGCTGCTCCCGCTGCTCCCGGTTTTGCGCACCCCACCCCACCCCATAGGCGAAACACGACACAGGAGATGGTCATGAACGGCACCCCATTGCCCCCGCTGCACGCTTACGTCCTCGCGCACCGCTGCACCACCTGCGGCGCCGAACCGGGCCAGGAGTGCAACGCCCCGAACAAGAACAAGCGGCTGGCCCGTGCTGACCGCATCCGCGCCGAACTCGGCATGGAGCCCTTCGAGCATGATCCGACCGACCGCATGCACGCGGCCCGGTACGACGCTGGCACCCGCCATCGGCACCGCGACGTAGCCCGCGCCCCGTGGGCCGAGGACCGGGAACCGGGGCGGCGCTACGACAGCCTCGGCGACGCCTGGACGCCGGGTACCGCCATGACCTCCCGCGCCGTAGGGGGGTCGTCATGACCACCACGGACGACCCGCCGCTGATCTTCTGGGGGCGCTGCCGTAGCGGGCGCCGCTGGTTCTGGGTCGCTCGAGAGATCGACGGCGACGACGCCCACGGATGGGCCAGCACGCCCGACGAAGCTTCCCGCCAGGCCAACGCCGCCGCGGTGCAGCTGGCCGCCGGCCGGTACGCCAACGTCCGTGTCCTGCACGGCGTCGCCGCGGAGAAGCTGAAGAAGCTCAACGCCGCCAAGCGCCAGGAGAAGACGCCGAAGCCGAAGCGGCCCCAGCCCAAGGTCACGCCGCCCGCCGAGCCGATCGGCTACCTGTACGCAGTCGAACTCGGCCGCTACGACCTCGACGACGTGACGTGGATCCCCGGCAAGGTCGTCAGCTTCCCCATCACGAAGAAGACCGCGAAACGCGTCTACTACCTGCGCCCCCGCGGCCCCTTCGAGTGGCAGCCCGGGTACGTCGACCGGCAGGAGCTCGAGCGTCACGGGTCGGTACGGGGCGCCCACTGGCTGCAGCTCTTCGCCACACCGCCCGAAATTCCCAAGCCCGTCACCCCGCCCAGCGTCAAGGAGCTGAAGGCGGCCATGGCCGCAGCCCACCCCGACCGTGGCGGAACCGACGAGGCGTTCATCGCCGCCCGGGAGCGCTACCTGAAAGCCCTCCGGAGGGCCGCATGACCTCCCGCGCAGACCTCGCTGCCAAGGCGGCCGACGGGCTTCCTGACCGTGTGGGCGCCGACGTGATCGTCCCCCTCGACTGGTGCTCGTGCGGCGGCGCCCTCGGTATCGCCCCGGGCCGAGTGATCGACTTCGAGTACAACGGCGATCCCGTGGTGCAGCTGGATCTCAGCGGCTGTTCAACGCGGTCCACGCCGCCACACTGCTCGGCGCCGCCGCTCGTCTTCACCCGTCACGAGATAGAGAAGTTGAGGTGGCTCCTGTGACCAGCCACGTTGAACAGGCGGTCGCCGCCCGCATACAGGTGGCGAAGCGGCGGACCGAGGACATGCGCCGCCAGCGCGCAGAACTCGCCGCAGCCCGCAAAGCAGGCGTCGCCCGCCGGCACGCATCCAAGCTCTACCGTCAAGCCTCCGCAGGAGACGCCCCGGTGAAGACCTACCGCCGACACAACTGCTCGAGCAGCCACGGCAGCTGGCCAGACCTCGCCGCGTGCGTCTGGCCGATGGCCCGCATCGACGGAGACGGCCCGTTCGCCGCCCTCGCCTGCCGAGCCCAGGCCGTCACCCTGTACCCCGTCCTCGACCAGGCGCAGGGTCGCCGCCGCGCCCACGACCGCGACGGCTGCGGACCCGACTGCCGACGTGCCCATCAGCTCATCGCCCTCGACCCCGGGCCCGAACAATCCGGGGCCGCCGCGTGAGCCACCGCCTGATGCTCGTCGCCCTGTGCGCGCGGCTTGTCGTCATCGCCGCGACCGGTACCCAGCTGGTCGCCGAGCTCCGATGGCGCCGCCGCTGGGCCCGCCGGGAGCGGCTTGCCGAGGCCGCCGCCGAGAAGCCCTGACGCGGCGTTTCTGATGCGCGGCATTTGAGCTGCACATTCCGGTATATACCGATCCCCTTTGGAGTCCCGTTGTCCACACCTGCTGCCCTGGTCGGCGGTCGCCGCCCGAACGTGTTCACCAGGCGGCCCGAGCCTGGCGAGATCGTCCCCAATCCCGGCACGATCATCTGGACAGTCGACGGCGAGGCCCTGCTGTACGTCGGCGACAGCTGGCGTGACGTCGACGTCCGGCCGCTCGCCCTGCAGCTCCGCCAGGCCCGAAAGGTGACCCTGGTCGGTCACCGCGGCAGCGCGTGCCGACCGGCGAGGGGTGCCCTCGGCTGGGCGTGGACCGAATTGGCCCGCGCAGCGCGGGCCTCGAGGCCGCCCGCTCTGCCGCAGGCGCCCCCGCAGGTGTGCGGCCGGCCCAAGACGGACGGGCAGCCGTGCCGGCGGCCCGCGGGCTGGGGAGCTGATCCCGGAGAGGAGGCGTGCCGGGATCACGGCGGCAGCACGGCTTTGCAGGAGGCGGAGGCGGAACGGGTCGCCGACCAGGCGCTGACGTTCGCCCGGCTCACCACGAAGGCCCGTACAACCCCCCTGACGCCCCAGGAGCAGCTACAGGCAGCCACCGCGATACGGGACGTTCTCGAGGCCCGTTCGAGCCGCCATCGCCGCCGCTAGCCGCGCCGCAACCCCATCGACCGGCAGCCAAATCTCGAACCCATGACCGGTGCACCCCAGGAGCCGTATGCCCGAGCTGATCCCCGGCCCGTCCGTGATCCTCACGGGCACGGATCTCATTTATGTCGCCGATGTGCTGGCCGCGGCGTTGCGGGCGCGTGCGCAGCGGGATGGCGGGGTTCCGCCAAGGCTGCGGGAGATTACGGCGATGGTGCAGGCTGCGGCGTTGCTGTACCGCGCGGACGTCCTCACAAGTTCCGAGCCCGGAACGACGGAGTTCCGTGATGGGGCGATTGAGGCAGTCTGCGGCCAGTCGACCACCTGGTTGACCGTCGAGGCCACAGCATCGCTGCTGGGCTGCTCCGACAGCTACGTGCGACGGCTCTGCCGCGAGAGAACGCTGTACAGCGTTAAAGCGAGCAGCAACGGCGCGTGGCTCGTCGATGAGGCTGCAGCGTTGGAGCGTCTCGGCGAACGGACCGACGAGGCAGCGTGAGATGTCAAGGCCGTCACTGAGGCAGGAGCCGAGCCGGCAGAGGACCCCGTGGGTCAAGGCCGCGCAGCTCGACGAGGACGACGACCTGCACCCCGAACCGTACCCGGTCGGTATTGCCCGCTGGCGGCACGCGATGGCCACGCGCTACGCCCGGAGCACACCGGCCCGAATCATCGACTCCACCTCGGCATGAGGAGATTCCTGATGCGTTTGTTTGGAAGGGTCGACCAGCCCGTGCCGGAGCCTGAGGCCCCGGACGCCGCGGATGCGGTGCCGGTCGACGACGAGACCGCGGTGCGCGCCGCGGCAGAGCAGGCCCGTACCGAGGCCGCCCAGCGGCGTACAGAGGCCGAGACAGTGGTCGAGACGGCCCGGGCAAAGGCGGCCCGCCTGGTCGCTGAGGCGGAACATCAGGCCCGCATCCTGGCCGGTGAGGCCCGGGAGGCAGAGGGGCGCGCCGAGCAGCTGGAGGAGCGGGCCCAGTACCTGGCGCACGCCGACCAGCTCCGCGACCGGATAGCCGACACGGAACAGAACGCGGCCCGCCTGGACGCGGAGGCCGTACAGACCGCGGAGCAGGTCGAGGCCCTGGCCGTCCGGCTGGAGGGGCTCGGCGTGCAGCGGGAGGACGCCACCGCTGCCCTGTCGGCTGCGCGGGACGCCGGCGACGTCGAGGGCGTCCAGCAGCAGCGTGCGCAGCTCACCGCGATCGATGAGGTCGTGAAGGCGCTCAGCGGGCAGCAGACGGCCCTTGGGGAGCGTCTGCGGGCGATCGGCGGCCCCGAGGATCCCGCGGGCGAGATGGCCCGCACGCTGGCCCGCACGCAGGCGGCCCGCATGGAACTGCGCCGGGTCCTCAACATCCTCGACCCCGAGCGCGTCGAGGCCCAGATGGACGAGCTGCTCGACGTGCTGCAGGGCTCGCTCGAGGCGCAGGTCGCCGAGATGACCCAGCCGCCCGCGCCCCGCCCCAACCCGCAAGTCCAGCACGCCCCGGTGATCCAGGAGCCCCCCATGGCAACCAGCAAGATCGACCAGCTTCGCAAGGCCGCCAAGGCGAAGGCCGAGGACCAGGTCGGCGTGTACGACTGCGACGGCAACCTCATCGGCCTCGTCGACCCCGACAAGGTCATCCCCGTCGCGCAGATGGACGACATGGAGAAGCAGGCCCTGGCCGCCGAGGTGTTCAAGGGCATCCGCAAGCGCGCCCAGCGCTGACCCGCAGACCCCTCGCCGGCGTTCCTTCTTTCCGCCGGCGAGATGCCCGGCCTGGGGCATAGACCGGGCAGCGCGTCCCTGGCCTGCTGTACGGCGGCCCGGGGGCGCGTCTGGCCACCTTCTCAACGCCTGGAGCAATCGCCATGAAGGCCAAGCCGCACCGTTCCGCCGCCCCCTTGCCGACGGTCCTGCCGCAGGAGCGTGAGGCGGTCGCTGTCGCCCAGGACCTGATCCGCTGCGCGCTGCGTAACGACGTGCGCGGCATGAACGCGATCCTGCGGCGTCTGGACCCTGCGAACGCCTCCAACGTGATCGGCGCGCTGGCTGTGACGGCGGCCCGCTACCTGTCCGGCGGGAACCCGGAGATGGCCAAGTTCGCCGGCCGTGTCATCGCCGAGCAGCTCGCCGGCGACCTGTAACCGCCCTGGCGCCCGGGCGCCCCGCCCTTCGGAGAACGTGTCGACGACCTTCAACTTCTTCTAGTCCTCGAGGCCCACGACAAGGCTTCCGGCATTATCGGCAAGGTCACCGGCGCCTTTGAGGCCATGGGCGAAAAGGTCAAAGCGGCTGCCGCCAAGGCCAAGATGTCCACCGAGGAGCTGCAGGCCGTCCAGGACAAGGCCGCAGCAGCGGCCACTGCCCACACGCGGGCGCAGTCGGAGCAGGCCAACCGGCAGGCCATCCTCCGCCAATCGACGATCGATCTGGCCATGGCGGAGGAGGAGTACGCCGCCAAGACCGCCGCGGCCGCGGAAGCCGCCAGGACGGCCGCGACGGCGACGGGTGAGGAAGCCGCCGCAGCGCGTGAGGCCGCGCGTGCACAGGCCGAGTCCGCGCAGATGGCCGCCCAGACGGTCACGGATGCGTCGGCCCGGCAGGTGGCCGCCGCGGACGCCGTCCGTAAAGCCGATGACGAAGTCGCCGTCCGGTCGAGAGCGGCAGCTGACGCGCAGCGAGCAGCGTCCACCGAGAGCAGTATCGGAACGACTGCCCTGAAGGGCGTGGCCGTGGCCGGGGCGGCGGCGGCTGTCGCCGTGGCTGCGGTCGGCGTCCACGCGGTCAAGGCGGCTGGCGATTTCCAGGCTGGCATGACCCGCCTGGTGACGTCGGCGGGCGAGTCTGATTCGGCGATCGGCAAGGTTTCGTCGGGGGTCCTGAAGCTCTCGGTGGACACGGCCACCAGCACGGATGAGCTGTCCAAGGGCTTGTACATGGTCGAGTCGGCCGGTTTCCACGCCGCCGACGGCCTCACGGTCCTGAAGGCTGCCGCGCAGGGTGCCCGCGCTGAGGGTGCGCCGCTGGACGAGGTCGGCAACGCGCTCACGTCGATGCTCAACGCCTACGGGATGAAGGCGAAGGATGCGACCGCGGCGACGGACATGATGGTCGCGGCCGTGGGCGCGGGCAAGATGAAGATGGCCGACCTTGCCTCGTCCCTGTCGAACGTCCTGCCGGTCGCCGCTGCCGCGCATATCTCGTTCCAGCAGGTCGGCGGTGCCATCGCCACCATGACGGCGCAGGGTATGAGCGCGCAGCAGGCGACGCAGAACCTTGCGCATCTGATCACCAAGCTGCAGAACCCGACGGCCGAGTCCGTCAAGTACCTGTCCCAGCTGGGGCTCAACGCCCAGGACCTGTCCGCGCACCTCGGTGAACGCGGGCTCACGGGAACGCTGCAGCTGGTCTACAACTCCATCGCCTCCCACATGGGCCCGTCCGGGCAAGTCGTCGTGTCCGCGTTCAACAAGTCGCAGGCAGCCGCGCAGGACTTGCAGCAGATGCTGAAGAACATGCCGCCCGATCTCGCCCGGCTCGGGAAGGCGTACATGGACGGCTCGGTGTCCGTGAAGCAGATGTCGACGGACATCAAGGGCATGAACGGGCCGAATGCGACCCTCATGAAGCAGTTCGTGAGCCTGGCAGCGAACAGTCAGGGCTTCAACAGCATGCTCAAGACGGGCAACCCGGCAGCCCTGACGTTCGCCGCGGCATTGAAGAAGACCCTCGGTGACTCGACCAGCTTGAACGCTGCGCTCCTGCTCGGCGGCGGCCACATGGCCACCTTCAAGGCGAACGTGAACACGGTCGCGGAGGCGTCCCGGAAGGCCGGGAAGGACGTGGCCGGCTGGTCGGAGATTCAGCACACCTTCAACTTCAAGATGGCGCAGCTCAAAGACTCGGTGCACGCCGCGGTCATAGCGATCGGGACCGGGCTGCTGCCGGTCGTCACGAAGATCGCTCAGGTCGTGATCGGCGTGGTGAAGCCTCTCGCGGAGTGGATGGCGGCGCATCAGAAGCTGTCGGCGTTGATCCTGGCGTCGATCGGCGTGTTGGGTGCGCTGGTGACGGCCGTGATCGGCGTCGCCATGGCCATCAAGTTCTGGAAGACGAACGCCGAGGAACTACGTCTTGCCATGGAACTGCTGGGCAAGGCAGGCCCGATCATGCTGGCGCTCACCGCAATCGCGCTCATCGCCCTCTATATCGCGACCCACTGGAAGCAGACCAAGAAGGTTCTCGGCGACGTCTGGAACTGGATCAAGTCCGCAGCGTCGGACGTGGCAGGGTTCTTCGTCCGGGTGTGGAAGGACGTCGTCAAGCTCTGGGACGGCATCTGGGCCACGATCGGCGGCACCGTGAAGAAGTGGTGGCCGCTGATCCTCGCGCCCTTCACGGGCGGGATGTCGCTGATCGTCGGGCTGATCCTGAAGTACAAGACGCAGATCGGGCATGCCTTCGAGGCGGTCTGGTCCGCGCTGGTCGATGTGTGGAACAGCACCGGCGGGAAGCTCGTCGGGGCGATCGAGCACGCGTGGTCCGTGGTGTCGGCGTCGGTCTCCAAAGAGTGGGGGAAGATCTCCGCCGACCTGTCGCAGATCTGGGGCGAGCTGGTCCAGCTGTGGAATGCGACTGGCGGGAAGCTGGTGTCGCTGATCTCCGCCCACTGGGGTGAGATCGAGGCGGTATCCAAGTTCGTGTGGGATGGGGTCTGGCTCGACATCAAGCTGATCTGGGGCTATATCTCCTCGTACATCGGCAATGTTCTGGGCCTGATCGGCGACATCATCTCGACGGCCTGGGCCGTGATTTCGGGCGTCACCAAGGTGGCCTGGAATCTCGTGTGGGGCTACATCAAGGGCGTCTGGGATTTGATCGCCGGTGTGGTGAAGGCCGCCTGTGACCTGATCTACGGCGTCATCATCAAACCCACGTTCGAGGCGATCAAAGCGTTCTTCGAGATCGTCTGGGATGCCATCAGGGGCGTCATCAATACGGCCCTCGACGTCATCAAGGGCTCCCTGAGGATCTTCACGGACTTCTTCACGGGCAACTGGTCGAAGTTGTGGCGGGACGTCAAGGACACGGCATCCACGCTGCTCCGCGACATCTGGTCGATGATCTCCAGCATTTTCAACGATGTCGCACGATTCCTGTCCTCGACGATGAGCAGCATCAAGAACGGTTTGCTCGGCGCCTGGCGGGACATCTGGAACGGGATTTCAGGGTTCGTCTCCAACATCTGGTCCGGCATCAAGGGCGCGTTCCGTAGCGGCCTCGACGCGCTGGGGAACATCTGGAACAACCTGAAGCGCCTTGCTGCCGACCCCGTGAACTTCGTCATCAACACGGTGTACACGCACGGCATCAAGGCCCTGTGGGACACGGTGGCGGACCTGTGGGGCGGCGGCCACGCCCCGAACGTCAACCCCGTCAAGTTCGCCCGGGGCGGCATCGTTCCCGGCTCTGGCACGGGCGACACCGTGCCCGCGCTGTTGACGCCGGGCGAGTTCGTTCTGAGCCTCGACATGATCCGGCGGGCCGGCGGGCCGGGCGCCATCGAGGCCGCCTTCGGCGCAGGTTCCAACGACGGCCGCCACTATGCCGGGGGCGGCTGGTCATGGAATCCGTTGACCGACCTCAAGCACCTGGGTGGCTACGTCATCAAGGGTCTCGACGCGTTGAAGGACCTGGCCCTGGGTGGGGTCCGGGCTGCGGCGAGCACCGCTTTCAAGGGCCTCAATGCGGTCCTGGGCAGCATGCCGGGCGCCGGGACAGGCTTCGGCAAGCTGATGAGCGGGGGCGTGAAGTCGATCGAAAGCCACCTTCTCGACTTCTTCGGGAAGAAGGACAAGACGGCCGCCATCGCGGCTCCGGGCAACGTCAGCGGCAGCCTGGTGCAGTGGATTACGGCGGCGATCCGCGCCACCGGGGCGCCGATGTCCTGGTTGAACGGCCTCGAGGTCATCGTCATGCACGAGTCCGGTGGTAATCCGAACGCCATCAACAACTGGGACAGCAACGCCGCCGCGGGGGATCCAAGTCGAGGGCTGGCCCAGACGATCATGAGCACCTTCATGGCGTACCACCAGTCCGGCACGTCATCGAACATCTACGACCCGGTCGCGAACGTGGCGGCGGCGATCAACTACATCAAGGCCGTGTACGGCAACATCAACAACGTGCCGGGCATCCGCAGCATGGCGCACGGCGGGCCGTATGTCGGCTATGAGATGGGGACGTGGGACACCGGCCCCTACGCGCAGATGGCGCTGCTCCACCCGCATGAGACGGTGCTGCCCGCCGGTGCGCTCGGAGGCGGGCTCGGCGGCAACACCACCATCGTCATGGACTTCCGGGGTACGCAGGTGATGTCCGACCGGGACATCAACGTCCTGGTGGAGAAGATCGGCAAGCAGTTCGTACAGAGGGTGCTGCCGCAGGCCGGCGTTCAGGTACGGCGGTAGCGGGCGGGGTGTCGCCATTGCCGACACCCCTTCGGACGGCAGGGGTCCGCAGGGGTCCAACCGCATGCAACCTGCGGTTTGCTGCCTCTGAACTGCTGCTTTGCGCGGGTGTTGGCACCCGTATGGCACGGGCGGGGGAAGCTGCCAGGCACACGTGAGCCCCGGCCGGAATTCACCCACCGGCCGGGGCTCGTCGGTCCCGCCCGCCCCCAACGGGGGCGTAGAGGCGGGCGGGGGAGTGCAGGGTGCCCGCTGTGTTGCTCGCCGTCGCGGACACCCTTCCCGGCTGCCTGGTCCGGCAGGCAGACGCGCCGGGGGCCTATGAGGACGTGGCCGCCTTGTACGCGCGCCACAGCTTCTCGGCCGACGTGCACTGCATGCTGTCGACGGCGCAGACCGCGCAGTCTCGGCCGTGGTTTATGTACGCCCGGTAGGCCTTCTGGGTCTTGGTGAACTGGCTGTTGCTGGCGATCCGCTGGAAACGGGCCGGGCCGCTGCCCTCGTCGCGAGGCTGCCACTGAACGCCGCTCACGGCTGGACCTCGTGCTTCGGGTGCCGCCGGATTTCCATCTCGCAGGTTGTGGCGCGCCGGTAGTTCCTGGCCTGCTCGGCTTGTACGCGCTGCCGGTCGAGGGCCTCGCACACGTCGCAGCCGGGCGCCGGCTTGGGCGGGCGCGTGGGGTCGGGCAGGTGGATGGGCGGACCCATCGTCTTGTTGCTCATGACCAGCGCACCGCCACCCACGCTCGCCGCAGCTGCTGGCCGGCCTCGCACGGGTTGGTGTCGTGCGCGCAGGGCGGGCAGTGGTCGTAGTGGGCGATGAGCGCCTTGTACGCCTCGTAAGACGGGCTCGCGGCAAAGGCTTCCGCGCCCTGGGCGAGCGCGTCGCGCTCCGTTGGTCGTTGGTCTGCCACAGTGGGCGGCGTCGCTGTACGGTGCGCCATGTCGACTCCTACCAGTCGGCCACACCCCGGGAGGCTGCGCCGCCTCGCCGGGGTTTCGTGTCTCCCGACGCTAGGAGCGTGAACATCGCCATTGCCAGGAATGTGCACGGATGTACACGTGACCTGTTTGTGGCCTTGACCTGCTAAGCCCTGCACAAGACGGTGGTGTACATCTTTGAACACGAAACGTGCAGGAGGCGGTCATGCCCCTACAGTTCATCGGGATCGACCCGAACACAGGCGACGGCGAAAGCCCCACCGTGTGGGTTGACCAGGACAAGAACGAGCTCGTACTTCAGGGCTGGAAGCCCGACCCGGAACTCGAAGCGGAGTGCGCCGAGTTCGAGGTCCCCGGCCACGCCAAGGGGATCCCGGACCACGAGGCAGTCATCAGGATCCCCGCCAGGATGGTGCACATGATCAGGGAGGCGTGCGATGCCCTCGAGCGTTCCGACGTGGCCTGAACTGCTCGGGTCAGCGACGCGCTCAGCCGTGCATCTGGAGATGCGCGACTCCTACGCCGTCGACTACGAGAAGGGCCCGTTCGCCGACTGGCGGGCAGGATTCCGCCACGACCCGGCGGACCGCGCGTCCTGGTGGCGGCCGTGGCTCGACCTGATCCAGGAGACGGTGAGCCGCGGGGTCGTCGTCCGCCGGGCTCGCATCGTGTCCGAACCGGTCAGCGAGTACACCCGGTTCCTGTACGACGGCACCTTCACCAACGTCGCCGCGGGCGAACAGGTGCGGTGGCTGCCGCGCCGGCGTGCCTCGAACATTCCGCTGCCGGGCAATGACTTCTGGCTGATCGACGGCCAGTTGGTTCGGTGGAACCACTTCACCGGCGAGGGAGCATCTGCGGGCGGGGAGATCAGCGAGGATCCGGCAGCGGCGAAGCTGTGCGCGGACGCCTTCGAAGCGGTGTGGGCGCGTGGCGTCCCGCACGAGAACTACAAGATCAGCTAGCGCGAAGGTGACCAGGCCAGCTCATGCCCCTCTCTCCCTCATCCTCGGCGCAGGCCGCCCGTGAAGCCGTCGCGCACCGCCTGAAGGAACTCCGCGCCGACGCTGGGATTACCGGGCCTGAGCTGGCCTCGCGCTGCGGCTGGAGCCACCCGAAGACGTACCGGATCGAGGGGGCCCGCACGCCGCCCTCCGCGGACGACATCAGGCGCTGGTGCGAAGCCTGCGGCGCCGCCGACCAGGCGGATGACATCATCGCCCAGTCCCGGAATGCCGAGTCCATGTACGTGGAGTGGCGGCGCAAGGTCCGCACCGGGCTGAAGCAGCTGCAGAACAGCTACGTCCCTCTGTTCAAGTCGACGAAGCTCTTCCGGATCTATTCGCCCACCATGGTTCCCGGCCTGCTTCAGACCGAGGGATACGCGATGGGCCTGATGTCGTCGATCACGAGATTCCGCGACATCCCCAACGACGTAGCGGAAGCGGTCGCCGCGCGCCTCGAGCGCTCCCGGATCATCCACGAGCCGGGACACCGGTTCGTCATGGTCATCGAGGAACCTGTTCTCTACTACCGGCTCGGCGACACCGATGCGATGGCCGCGCAGCTCGGCTACCTGCTGACCGCCGGCGCGCTGCCGTCCGTGTCGCTCGGCATCATCCCCAGCGCAACCGCCGAGCGCACCGTGTGGCCGCAGGAACTGTTCCACGTGTACGACGAGAACCTCGTCTCGGTGGAACTGCTGTCGGCCCGCGTCCAGGTCACCCAGCCCTCCGAAATCTCCCAGTACGTCAAGGCATTCGACCAGCTGCGGAGCATGGCCGTGTACGGGGCGGACGCCCGAGCCCTGATCGTGAACGCCATCGACGAGCTGCGCTGAGCCCCAGACATGAGAAAGGCCCCCTGCGCGGTCGTGATGACCGTACAGGGGGCCTTGTCGTGCTCAGACGGTCGCGGTCTTCGTCCAGTCGGCGAACGCCTGCCAGGCGGGCTCTGTGAGCCGTAGACGGGCCCGCTCGCGGCACTTGGTGTCCCGGACCAGGACGGCCGCCGGGGGTCGCGCCCACTCCACGCACGACCCGGAGTTCGTGTACGTCGACGTGGCCCAGGTCAGCGGTTCATCCTCAGCCTGCGACACAGCGTCTCCCTCGTACCTTCGATCAGTTCCAGCGACTCCCGCGGCGGCAGCGCCAAGCCGAGGAGCCTCTCCCACGCGCCAGCGTAGGCGGCCACATCATCAGGGCGGGTGGTGATCGTCGAACCGGTCAACGCCTCGACAAGAACAGCGCGTTGCTGGCCCGCCCGGTACAGCGTGAAGGCGCCTGCCAGGCCCGGGTGGGCGTCGATGCCCTGCGGCAGCACCCGCACGCTTAGGGACGGCTGGAGCGCATCGAGGGCGAGGATGTGCTCCAACTGGTCGACGAGCGCCGCATAGCCGCCCACAGAGCGAAAGAGGGCGCTCTCGTCGACGACCACGGCGATGCTGCGGGCGCCGGGCCGGCCGAGGCGGTCGATGCGATGACGGCGTGCCTCGGCGCGTTCGTCGACCACCTCGAGCGGCAGCGACGGGACGGTGCCGTGGATGGCAGCTGCCGCATACGCGAACGACTGCATCAAGCCGGGGATCAGCAGCGGTTCCCAGGTCTGCACGGTGTCGGCTGCTGCCTCGATGGCGGCCAGGCGGTCGATGTGGTCGCCGAGCGTCTCCGCCGGCGCCTCAAAGATGGCGCTCACGAATGTCCTCTCAACAGTGGGGGGAGGGAGGCACGGAAGGGGACCCGAAAGCGGCCGTTTCCGGGGTCTGGGGCCGCTCTCGAGGTCGCCTCCCTTGCCTCCCTGAATGGGCATTTACGCAGGTCACGTACAGGGAGGCAGGGTGGGGAGGCGGGTAGGGAGAACTCCCCAAGATCCCGCCGCCTCCCTCCGGTCAGATCGCGTCCTCGGGGTCGTCCTGGTCGGCCTCGTCGCGGTCGGCGATGGCGTCGACGATGCGCTGCCGGCTGACGTGCATCACGCCGCCGTTCGTCTTGTAGTCGCCGTGCCCGGCGTCGTCGAGGACGCGCTTGAGGTCCCGGAACGACCAGGCTCCGTACTCGCTCGGGTTGAGGTCGATCAGGCCGTGCAGGACGTCCTGCGTCCGCATCCTGGGCGCCTGCCCGAGGACGGTGAGGATGTCGGCGAGCGGGTCGGCCGGCTCGAACTCGGGCGCATCCACGGGCCCGGTGCCCTCGTACAGCTTCATCGCCCGCTCGACGACCGGCGTCACCTCGTCGATGCCCTTCTCAGGGTCACGGGCGACGTAGTGGCAGCGGATCACCTCGAACGGCTTCCTACTGAAGCCCACGGTCACGGCCGTACCGACGTCCTCGCCGGGAATCAGGGTCGTCGCGGTGATGCCAGCCTTGTGCTTGCCCGTACCGAGCAAACCATCATTCGCGATGTAGTCGCCGACCGCGAACGCCACGTTGTGGCTGGTGTTGCGGGTCAGCTCCTTCGGGATGCTGTCGGCATTCGGGGACGGGGTCACGAAGATCAACGTGATGCCGCACTTGCGGGCCTTCTTGATGACCTTCTCGGCGAGCTCCGCAGCCTCCTTGCCGTACAGCTTGTGCAGGAACAATTCCTGGCACTCGTCGAAGACGACCACCTTGGGCCGCATCCGTGGGTCCTTCATGGCCAGTTCACGCGTCAGCTTCGTGGCCTCGCCGCCCAGTTGCTCGAGCAGCTTGCCCCGCTCGCTGACCTCGTCGCGCAGCCGGCGCAGTGCGTTCACCGCGGCCTCGAGGTGCTCGTCGTCGTCGCCCTTGACCAGTGTCCGAAGGCGCGGCTTCAGCGGGTCGTAGTCGACGTTATACGCCATTACGTACACCTCGGCCTCGACGAGCGGGTCGAGGATCGCACCCAGAAGAAGCGAGATGATCAGCGACGACTTGCCGGAGCCCATGATGCCGCCGACCAGGTAGTTCGCGGCCATCAGCTTCCCGATGATCGGCTCGCCGCGCTGGGAGACGGCCACCGGCACGCCCTTGAAGTAGTCGGTCGTACCTTCGATGAGCAGCGGCCATGCAGGGATCGGGCCGGACAGCGAGCCCTGGTCGGCAACCCACAGGTCGAGGATGCCGGGCTGCTTGGGCGGCTCCGTCGGCCACACCTCGATCGGCTTCCTGAGCAGGTTGTGCGCCAGGATTGTCTTCTTCGCGGCGACCATCTCGACGGGTACGCCCTCGGGCAGTTGCAGCTGCGAGTGATAGCCGTTGCCCGAACGGGTCGTGGGCTGCACCCAGCGCGGCTTCCATCCCTCCTTGATGGCCTTGTTCAGCGGGGCGATACCCAGGTTGCCCAGGGCGCGCATGATGGCGTTCTCGTCGGGCACGACGTCCCGCTCGTCGCCGTCAACGGGAAGCGCCCAGGTGGGCGCGGTCTTCTGGTTGCGGCCGACCGACCAGACGCCGGCCAGGAGCAGCAGCGGCATCGAGTACAGCAGCGGTCCCCAGATCACCGAGGCCAGGAACGCCACCCAGCCCACGAACTCGATGACGGCGTTGAGCGGTGCGAGGACGTCGCGGACGTTGCGGTTGTACCAGGCGATCATGACGCCCAGGGCGAGCAGCAGGCCGGCGCCAGCCACGACACCGGAAAACAAGGCGCGGGGCGCGTTCAGGGCCATCTGAAGAAGGTCCATGCGCCGCTTGTGCCTGGCGAACCGGTAGGCGTAGGCCCGCTGCTCCCACTTTTGCACCATCTCCTCGTTGCCGGACGCCTCGGCGATCCGCATCATCCGCTGGTGCATGGCCGTGGTGCGGGCCTCCCAGGTGCGGCGGGCGAGGATGCGGGTACCGCCCCACACGTAGGCGCCGTGCCGGACGGTGAACCTGTAGGTGGGGTGCTGCCGGGTGTCGACGAACACCCGCCGCAGCGAGTCGATACGGATCCGGCGCCGCCTGGCAGGCGCATCCTCGCTGGTGGCTGCGGGAAGGGGCGTCGGAGGCGGCGGGGGCGCGTTTTCCTGCTCGGCCGCCACCTCGGGGGCGAATTTGAGCAAGGACACGGCCGGGCTGGCGTGCCCGTTGACCCGCTCGGGGGCGGTCTCGGTCATGCTGGTGGTTCCTCTCTGAGGGGAGGCCCGGGGCGGCGGCTGCTTGGTCGTGGTGCGCCGCCCCGGGGCGGGTCTACTTCTTGTCGCCCTCGGCCCGCTTCCGGGCCCGGTCCTTCACGCGCTTGATCCGGCGGTCGATGTCCGGCTGGTGCGTGATGCCGCCGGCGGCCCGCTTGATGCCGTGCGCCTCGATGGCCACGATCCGGGCGCGCTCCCAGAGCGTGAGTTTCGGCTCAGGCATCGGTGGCCTCCGCTCGTTCCTCGGCCTCAACCTCGGCGGTGTTGCGGGCGTCGTCCTCGGCGTCGAGCCGGAACTCGGCGTCGCGGTCCATCTCGTACAGCTCCGAGGCGCTGAAGACGTCGTCGAGAGAGCCGTAGTCCTCGTGGTCCTCGTAGTCGTCGTGATCGCTGCTCACGGTGGGTTCCTCCTGGTCAGCCGTCGCGTCGGCGGTCGAGTTCGGTGAGCTCCTGGTTCATCTGCTGGTGCAGCAGGTTCGCCAGGTTCCGTTGCTGCGGCGTGGACATCGGGTCGTCCTCGATCTGCCGGGCGAGCGTGGCCTCGGCACTGATGGCGCCCTGGATCTGCTCGGTAGTGCGCGTGTCACGGCACATGGCGTGCTCCCTGGTCGTGGGCCGGACTGTCCGGCTCCCCTCACCGCCCGTCGCACTCGGGCGGATCGGGCAGCCGTCAGGCCGCGGACGCCCTTCGTGCGGCTCGCTTGTCCCTGCGAGCCTGGTTATGGCAGGTGCGGCACTCACGCTTCCCCGACTTGATGCGGGTGTTCGCCTCGTCGTAGGGATGGTCCTTGGGGCAGTGCGTGCGCTTCACCTGGTCCGCGACGCGGTTTGCGCCCCGCAGGGTGTTCTCCCGCGGCGTCACGGCTTCCAGGTGGTCGGGTCGCACGCAGTGCCGCACGCGGCAGAGGTGATCCAGCGACAAGCCAGCCGGGATCTGCCCGACAAGAGCCAGGTAGGCGAAGCGGTGCGCAGGGATGTTCCCGCCGTTCCAGTGGAACTTCCCGTAGCCGTAGGAGTTCTGGCCCGCGGCCCAAAGGAGGCAACCGCTCGGGTCGATGGCGACCTTGCTCCAGAAGCGCGCGAGGGCGTGCTCGGTGATTTCATCCATGTCAGCGGCGCCCCCGCTCCTTCTTGGCGGCCTTTCCCGCGGGCCGAATCTTCGCGGCGGCCCATCCGGCGGCGAGGACGAGGCCGATGAGGGAGACGGCGAGCATGGTGGCGTTCTGGCCGACGACGCCGATGATGCCCATCAGGGTGCCGCCGCAGATGACGGTCACCGCGCACGCGCAGCCCGTCAGGACGACCGCGACGACGAGCCAGATGAGGGCGTACATCATGAACTCGCGCTGCTGGCGGCTCATGCCCTGCTGCTCGGGCAGCTGGACCACGATGTTCTGCGGCGGCGGAGGCTGCCCGATCGTGAAGTGGATCGGGCGGCCCTGCTCGTCGTAGAACACGTTCGGCGGCCGATGGTGGGCGGGCACCTGCTCCTGCCCGACCGGCCTGGCGTAGCGCCGGTACTCCTCCGGCAGGTTGGAGAATCCGTCGCTCATGCCGTCCACCTCCGCAGGCGGCGGCTGCGCACACCGGCCACCAGGCCGAGGGCGAACGCCACCGGAACCGGCTTGGACAGCAGCGCGACCACGGCCGCGACGACCAGCGTCAGCAGGGACGGGTACAGCAGGAGCAGGGCCAGAACGGCACCCAAGAGGATCCACTTCATGACCGCTCGCCTCCGGTGACTTCGCGGCGCAGGTCGGTCGCCTCACGGCGGGACAGGCCGAGTTCGTCCTGCAGGGTCTTGATGGTCACCGCGCGTCCCGTCGACCTGACCGCTTCCCGATTCAGCCTTCGGGCCTGTCGGCGCAGCTCAGACGGCGTGATCGTCACGGTCGCGGTGACCACCTGCCGGGGCAGCTCGGCGGGCAGTGCGGCGGTCACCTTGCCCGCACCGTCGGGGGCGTCGATGTCGTCCCAACGGAACGGCGCCGCCGTGAGCTCGGCGACCGCCGGCATGACCAGTTCTGGGACCGCTGCCGCGCCCTCGGCCTGGCTCCCGTCGGCCCGCTCGATGGTCACTTCGGTCGACGCAGGCCAGGGCACCGGCGGCAGGTCATGGCGAGCGCTCCGCAGCCATCGGGCGAGTTCGCCCTCGAGGTGGAACCACTCGGTGAACCCCACGCGGTACCGATCGAACCGGCGATGGAAGGCGCGCTCGATGCTCTGGTCGCCCTCGACGACGAGGACCAGGTCAGTGCGGCGGAGCGACAGCGTCCCGACGCGATCCCGCAGGTTCGTCGACGTGCCGATCTTGACCCGGTCGCCATTGCGGAGGAAGTAGACGACCGCGCCGTGACGGCCTGTCGGCACCGTCGAGAACTCGATCCGCTTGAGGTCGCCGACGGCCTCTTCCCATGCCTGCTGGCGGGCCTCCGACCGCTTCGCCCTGCGTTCCTGTTCCCTCTCCAGCCGCGCGGCCCGCGCCTCCGCTGCCTTCGACGGCCAGCCGATTTTCTCGCCGGTCGGTGCCGCTGGGGTGTCGGCGCGCTCGGCGGGCTTCTGCTCGAGGACCAACGCCACCGCCACCGGATCGACGTTCACGCCGTAGGTGCCGAGGATCGCGGCGAGTTCGGCCGGGGGCGCGTCAGGTCGCGCACCGTGGGCGAACCGGATTGCGGCGGCCGGGTCCATGATGGCGAACCGGGCGCGCAGGACGTCGGTCGCGGAGCCGGATCGAGGCAGCTCGGCGTGACTGGCCGACGGCTTGTCGGTCTGTCCGCCGTACATGGATGCGAGGGCCGCATCAGCGCCTTCCCGTACCCGGACCCGTTGGACGTCGACCAGGCCGGCGCCGAGCTCCGTGTCGCCGACGCCCACGTACTTCGCCAGCCTCCAGTACCTGCGCACGGCACCCTCGCGCTTGCGCTTGTCGGGGTGGCCGTCGGCAACGGCACGATGGAACGCCAGCTGCCGGGCGGCGTCCGCGTTCCGGCGCTGCACCTCGGCGTCCACACCAGTGCGGTAGACGACGATGCTGCGCGCGATCAGGCCGAGCCCCTCGGCGGCGCCGGACATGGCCAGAGGGGTCACCGCGTACACGGCGGCCTCGCGGGCGTTGCTGGCGATGGCCACGCCGATGCAGCTGGCGGACACGGGGGCGAGCCACATGCCCGCCCGGACCACGGCCGGGGAGGCCTGGCCGAGCATGGTCCGCCCCAGCATGATCAGAGCCAGAATCAGGGTGAGCCCCTCCCCGGCGGCGACGACGCCGGCCGCAGTCGCCTGCCGGTGAAACGCGGATACGGCATTCGAATAGGTGCCCCAGGCGCCGAAGCCTCCGACCGCCACCATGGCGACCGCGGCAGCGCCGAGGACAACGGCCTGGCCCTGGGTGAGCTCCCTACGGGTGATGGTGCTGGTCATTTCCTTCCGTCCTCACGGAACGTGGCGTACTCGCCGGGCGGATAGACGTAGTTGGACAGGGCGCCCTCAGCGGCGACGGCGGCAGCACCGGCAGCGGAAATAGCGGCGGCGGTGCCGCTGTGCCCGTGATGGGAGGCGGCTTGGGACAGGACGGATGCGGCCGTCGTAGCGCGGCGAGTCGCGGCCAGCTCGCCATCGTTGGTGGTCGCGACGCTGTACAGGGCGTCCCGGATGCGATCGCGGATGCTCATGGCTTGGTCACCTCCGGGGCGGCGGCCCGCACGACGCGGTGCGAGCTGAGGCAGATGCCCTCCCTGTCCTGCTGGGCGACGGCGTCGACCAGGGCAGCCATGAGGGCGGGTACGTGGGGGAGTTGACGGGGCGTGTGGCGCTGCTGCTGCTCGCGGGCGATCGCGCGCAGCGCCGCGCGCTCCGTGGGGCGAGGGACCGGCCAACGCTTTTTCACGACCGGTCACCCCGCAGGCGCAGCGCCTCAACCGCCAGGGCCTCGAGGCGCCTCGCCGCCAGGCGGAGACCGCGGGCCACCTGCGCGACGTCCTCGACGGCGAAGTCGTGGTGAACGTCCATCGCCACGGACACGACCGGGTGCGGCTCGGGCTGCAGCACCGCGTAGGGAGCGTGAGAGATGCGGGCCACCATCAGGTCCAGCTCGCCGTGGTGCCCGGTCACAGCCGACGCCTTCACCGGCACGGAGTTGTGGGTGATGTCCGCCAAGTACGGGTCCGGCTGCCAGGCGTGCCCCGTGCAGTAGCGGGGCTCGGGGATGGTGATCTCGCCGTGGTCGACGGTGCGGATCAAGACGGTGCGGGGCTCGGTCACCGGTCGCCACCACCCTGGCGGTTCTCCGCGCGGGAGAGCTGGGACGGCTCGGTACGCGGAGCGTCGGTCAGCCAGCAGAACGGGCGGATGCCGGCAGCGGACTTGAACACGCGGATGGCTGCGCCCGCCGGGGCGTCCGGCAGGGCGTACACCCTGCCGCCCTCGAGGGAAGCCAGCAGCCGGGCGCCGTGGTGCTCGCACCCGTTGGCGCCCGCGTTCTGCGCGTCCAGCACGGTCACGACGGGCGGTCCGTCGCACGGCGTGGGGTCGTCCGGGTGCGCGGCCGGGCAACGGTCGAGCCTTTCGTTCGCCGGTACGGAAGGCTGGACCGCCTCGGCGTCGAGGGCGCGCAGCAGGATGCGCATCGACTCGGTGAGGGCGCGGTTCGCGCGGTCGAGGCCGTCGATGTCGCCGTACCCGACACCCGCATAGGTGGTGAGCGTCAGCTGCGCGACACGGACGGCGACAGCCAGGTCACTGGGCTCTTGCAGCTGCTCGCCGACAAGGCGGGCGGCAGCCCCATACAGGGGCTGCCGAACGTTGGCCTCAGACACGATCGCCACCGATCTGAGCCTCGTACCAGTCCAGGAGGTGGTGGCGAGCGCGGTCCTCCCGCATGTACTGCGACATGTCCGGCTTGATGCGCAACTCCATCGCGCCCGGGTCGCCGTACAAGGCCGAGACCGCCTTACAGCCGATGTCCTCCGTCTCGACGACCGTCACTCCGAACGCACGGAGCAGGTAGGCGATCGGCAGCGACTGTAGGTCGATGCGGGAGAGCGACAACCACGGCGTCAGGTCGCCTCGGTGGTTGCGGGCGTGATCGGCGGCCTGCGCCTCGCCGAGCTGGCCGCCCAGCTCGATCAGCGCGCCCAGGTGGGCGCGCACCCGCCGGATCTCGTCGTCCAGCTCGATCCGGTTGCGGCAGTACACACCGACAGCGGTGCGACCCTCGGGGACGAGCTCGATGTGCGGCGTGCCGTCGTCCGGGTCGAACGGCCACTGCGCGATCCGTGCCTCGAGGATGCTCATTTCGACGCCGTCCACGCTGTACTCCGCGGCGATCTTGTCGCCCTGGTGGAACAGGTTGTCCGGGTCAATGCCGCGGGCCACGTCGTCCGTGTGGTCGTAGGTGCACCAGGGCGGGCAGGTCGACGTGAGGGAGCCGCCGGTCTTGAGGGGGTAGGTGATGGTGCGCGGCTCGACGGCCGGCGCCTGCTCGGTGGTCTGCGGGGCGATGGTCTTGTTCGTCATGGCTCGCACTCCCCTTCAGACCGCGATGGCGGCGAGGTCGGCCGGAACGGTGGACTCGTCGGGGATGCGCTCGACCTTGAGGGAGGGGGCGCACGGCTTCATCGGCACGGGGCCGAGGTTGTTGGCCTTGAAGATGCGGGTGATCTCGGCGAGGTCGGGGGTCTGCCGGGACGACGGGGTGCGGCGGACGCGCCACGTGCCGTAGATGCCGGCGGGCAGCCGGTCGAGGACCTTGCGGGCGGCGCGCTTCGTCCTGTCGGCGCGGCGGGCCTGGTCGGCGGCACGCTCGTACTCGCGGGCAGCGGCCTCGATGATCTCGGTGTCGGGCATCTCGTCGTCGGCGTAGATGTCGGCCGGGTCCGGCGCCTCGACGTCCTCGGCCGGCCCCAGGTCGGCGGGGGCGAGGGAGCGGACGGCGTCAGCGGCGCTTTCGACGAGGGTCCCGATCAGGCCGCGCACAGTGCGGGCCCTACGGGGGGACATGAGAAGGTGGAGCATCGGTTCTCCCTGTTGCTGCAGGTGGTTCCGTAGGCCCTCGGTCGGTGCTCCAACACCGCCGGGGGCCGCTTGCGTTGTCGGCCGCTTTCCCTGCCGACAACTCCACTCTAGGGAACATCGTGTTCCATCGTCAAGCGGTTTGACGCTGGACAATATAGCCAGCTTGCGTAACATCATGTTCCATGACGACGACGGGTGGAACACTACGGGCCATGGATAAGCGATCACTGACGCAGATGGCCCAGCGCTTCAGAGAAGCGGAGACGCGAGCCGAGATCCTGCGCCAAGAGCTCGCGGAGGCCATCAGGCAGGCTGCTGCCGACGGCGTGCCCCAAAAGGACATCTGTGAGGCGACGGGGTACACCCGCCAACAGGTCCGCCGAATCGTGCTGGCAGGGGGCTCGGAGGCCGGCGAAGTCGGCACAGCCTGATGGCACGGCGATGGCACCAAGAGGCAGGGAAGGGCCCGGACGGGACCGGATGGCCCCAGATGCCGGATGGTCGCTGAGCTGCGTGATCGAGTCTTTAGGAGTTGCCCCCCGCCCTTACCGGACGAGGGGCAACACACTGCTAATGCGGTTTGGGCCTTAAAGCCCATCGAGGGTTCAAATCCCTCCGCCTCCGCGCTTGATCACCGAAGCCCCGGTCCGTACGGCCGGGGCTTCGGCGTTCCCGAGACGTTCCCAAGCCCGTCCCGCGCACCGCTCCATCGACCGCCCAAAAGACGTTTCCGCAGGTCACAAGGGGTAGGGCAAACGGATTTCACATGGCGGCGGCAGTCATGTAATGTTCTTCCTGTCGCCGCGAGCGGGCCGGAAGGGCTGGGAGCGGGGAAGAAAACAAAACAAGCACTCGTAGCTTAACGGATAGAGCATCTGACTACGGATCAGAAGGTTGCAGGTTCGAATCCTGCCGAGTGCGCAACAGGCCAGAGGCCCCGGATCAGTCCGGGGCCTCTGGCGTTTCAGGGGCGTACAGCAGCGAAGTACAGCAACGGTTCAAGATCACCACCGTGGGGGAGGGTAAATTTACCCCGTTCCCCCAGGGTGGCAGCACCCGGGCAACTCAACTGGCCTGGGCGCCGCCGATGGCGTCGGACAGCTTCCCGAGCGCGGCCCGCACTTCCTCTTCGCTGGCTTCGGCGTAGACCTCCATCGTCATGGCGATCTGCGAGTGCCGCAGGATCCGCTGCGCGACCTTCGGGTGTACCTTCAGGACGCCACACAACTTGCCCACTCGTCTATACGAGTACGCCTCTTGGCGTGTACGAGTTCGGAGAAGTGTCCTGCGCCGCTGTCAGACCCACCCGCCAGAATCCACCCATGCTGATTGCGACCAACGGCCGTGGCCACGCGGTGAAGCGGCCCTCGAAGCCGGCCATAGGGACCATGCTCGCCAACCTGCGGCGCGGCAACGAGTACTTGATCCTTGAGCGGCAGGACGAAGAACGCGAAGGCGACCGGTACATCCAGGTCTGGTTCCGCGACAACAACACCTACCAGCTGGAGTACCGCGACGGCGTCCCCGCGGAGCATTACCAGACACAGACGGTGTCGCAGGACAAGGTCCTGCAAGCACTTCTCGGCTGGGTGGCCGACAAGCCCGCCTGGCAGGAGGGCTTCATGTGGAACAACATCGGCCACATGTTCGCTCCGGCCCCCGAAGGCGGGGACGATCCGACCGCCTAGGACTGTGCCGCCGCCCATGCGATCACGTCGCCGGGAGCTGATACGACAGCACATACGCGTCTGCCGCCATCACCGTGTCGCAGACCTCCACGGGCCGCCCTTCGGTGTCGAAGGCGGTCCGGATCAGGTGAATGACCGGGACGCCGGAGGCCAGCCGCAGTGTCTTCACCTCGGAGGGCGAGGGCATCCGGGCGCGGATCTCCTCCTCGAAGTGGTCGAGCCGGTGACCGAGCTCCTCCAGCCGGGCGTAGATGCCGCCAGGCCCCGAGTTGGGTTCGGCGATCGGAGTCCCCCGGGCGATGTCGAGGGGCAGGTAGGAGGTGGCGAACTCGACGGGCCGCCCATCCAGCAGGTACCGCCGACGGCGGGCCAGCACCCGCCGCACGGACCCGAGCCGCGCGGAGACGTCCTGGCTGGCCTTCTCCTCCTTGACCTCCAGGCTGTCGACCTGGGGGTGATTGCCGGCGGCGTTGGCCTCGACGATGAGGGCGGACTTGCCCTGCTCGCGATGTCGCCGGGTGAACCGGTCGGAGGCAAGCCTCCGCACAGGTGGCCGGGGCCGCACGAAGACGCCCTTGCCGTGCTCGGCGTGCACCAGGCCTTCACCCTGGAGGATGGAGAAGGAGTTCCGGACGGTCATCCGGGAGACCCCGTAGTGCTCGACGAGATCCGCTTCGGAAGGCAGCTTGTCGCCCTCCTTGAACCGCCCACGGTCGATGGCCCCACGCAGCTGATCAGCAATCTGCCGGAAGACCGCACGATCGCTCGTGGGGTCGAGATCGCCGAGGAGGCCGGAAGGGAGAGGGCTCACGTTGAGTACTCCTTTAGGTATCTAGACGAGTGGGCGAGTCTTGTCAAAGTGGGAACCCCTGGGCTGCGTCCTCGAACGCGAGGAAACCATCCCCGAGGCCCTCCAACGCGAAGTCCTCGAAGAAACCGGCATCAAGATCACGCTTCCCGTGACCCTGACCGGCGTCTACAAGAACATGGCGGGCTTGATCGTCTCGCTGGTCTTCCGCTGCGAGGCCGCCGACGGCAGCCCCACCACCGGTGACGAGACCCGCGCACTGCCCTGGGCCACCCGCGAAGAGGTCACCGAGCTTGCCGACGAGGCGTACGCGATCCGCGTCCTGGACGCACTCGACGCGGCGTTTCCGCCGGCCATCCGCGCCCACGACGGCGTGAAACTCGTCTAGCCCGAACCCGCTGCACATGGCGGCCTACCAGCACGAAGGAACTTATATGCACGAGTATATGAGTGCACCCGGGTCTGGGGACTCACTTGCCCAGGTTTTCCAGAAGAGGTCAGCCGGGCCCGCCGCTGGACCCGCGACATCCTGCGCGGCTCCCCTTTAGCGGAAGACGCCGAATTGATCGTGAGCGGGCTGAGCGCGAACGCGATCCTCCACACGGCCAGCGGCCTGGAATCCGGCAGGTTCCACCTGGCCCTCGCCGTCTCCCCGCAGGTGATCGCCCTGTCGGTCACAGACGACGGAGGCGGCGCCACGGCCCCGAAGGTCGAGGACCAGGCCGACGACGCCGAGCACGGCCGGGGCCTGGGCGTGGTCAGCGCGATCGCCCACCGGGTCGTGGTCCACGACAGCAACGGCGGCCACACGGTCACCGCGGAACTCTTCACAGATACCCGCGCGGGAGATCTCCGATGCTGATGGACAAGCCGCAGCGGGGCTACTGGTGCGAGTGCTGGACCGAGGCCCTCACCGAGGGCACGCCGCCGACACTGCGTGCATCTTTCGACGCCTACTCCGCACCGCAGGCCGACCGATGGGTAGCCGTCGCACTCCGCACGATCTCCCGAGCACTCGACCCGACGCATCCGAGGAAGCCTGGGACTCGCTCTACAACGGCCGCATCGAGACCAGGCGGGCCCTACTGCGCACCGAGCCCTGCACGGTGACAGTCACCCAGGCCATCACCCGCATCACCTGGACAATCCGACCAGTGCTCTTCGTACCACTCGCCCACCGACAGGGCAGCGAACTGCCAGCCTGCGCACACGACTTCAAGCCTCACAACCGGAGCATCTAGTTCAGTTGATGCTTGACGGTCCGGCGTCGCACTCCGAGGCCGGACCTCAGGCATGCTCGACCGCATGTGTGCGACCGCATAGAGCGGCCCGCGGTCAAGGCGATGCTGGGGTGAGTGGTGGGTTGGGGCAGCGGGGCCGCGAACAACGCCAGCACAGCTGAACGACTCAACGTGACCCGCATAGCTTCTGACCTGCGAGACATGTCCTGGTGGTCAAGTGTGCCGAGGACACGGTCCGCCAGCAGTCAGCCGCTGCGCTGTAAACATCCCGTCTTCACAACTTCCCCCAGACCCGGACGACGTGATGGCCGTCGAGCATTCGAGCAAAGTCAGTGAGGAACTGACGATCGAACTCGGGCCAGTTCCAAAACTCGAAGCCGAGGTAGGCGAAAGCGAAGTAGTCGTCAGCCCATGTCCACGCTCGGAGATCAGAGGCGACCCCGCAGTGCCGGCAACTGACCGCAGCTTCCCCAGCCTTGTGCCACGCATTGATGGCGTCACCGAACGGCTCCCAGGCACCTTCAATATTTTCCCAGGCTTCGGTGTAGAAGTCGGTGCGAGTGGCGCACTGTGGACAAGTCGCATGCTGTGCGCCGCCTTGCCCACCATGGAAGACAGTCCGTCCAGTCTCGATATTGAGTCCATCTGTTGGCTTCCAATCGAGCTCAGTAACAGCCTTGGCCCAATGCTCACCGGGAGGGTTGCCTGAAGGTGCCCCGAGAACGCAATCCGTAAGTTCCCGGCGCACAACCCCCTCTCGTACCAGCCAATCGAGAGCACGACCCGCGAGCGTTGATGCTTCAGCAGGCGTCGCGTCAAGGTCAACGATGATTTGAAAGTGATCGCCCATAGCGTTGACGATAGGGCCCGCCAGTGACAGGCCACCTGGCCCCCCACGTGCGGCGGCTGACACCAGCGGCTGACACCAACATGCACGAACAGCAGCGGTTGGCGCCGGATCTCAGTGGACGATCGACCGAGGTGCAAGGACCGTTGGTCGACGTTGGCAGATCCCGCTGATCGACCTGATAAGGATGAGGCCACACCTTCCAGTCTGTCGCCGGCACGGGCACCGTTCCAACCTATGGACGGCATTGCCAAACGCTGTCATCACCTCATCTCCCCCGCGCAGGGGCGCATTGCCGTTCAGCGTGCTGGGCCGTGCCCGTTGCGTGCCCGGTCCGGCGGGACACAGCGGGGACTCACGGGGAACAGCGGCGCCGATCACGCCGCGGTCCAGGTCAGCGAGTTGCCAGGTCAGCCGCGATCCGCATACGGCGTCCTCCAAACCAGTAAAGTGCTCGCACCAACAGTGCAGTTCAGGGGGGCAAGTGACGAGAGTGCGGCTTGGTGTCGTGACGGCGTTGGCGTTGCTCGCGGCAAATCTGGTGGTGGCCGGGGCCGCGGCAGCCGTGGAGGATGACACGGGCACGGTGCTCCCCATGGCCGGCTTCGACAGCTTGATAGTCGATCCAGTGCATGATCGGCTCTTCCTCAGCGGTCGCAGCACCGACGACAAGATCCTCGTTACGGACCTGTCCGGTGCTGCGATCGGCAAGATCGCAAACGAGCCGGGTGCAACCAAGCTGGCGCTGTCGCCAGACAGCAGCACTCTGTATGCGCTGCTGCCGGGCCAGGGCGCGATTTCAGCCATCGACACGACAACGCTCTCGGAGGTCGCCCGCTACGACACTGGCGGGCAGGCCGGAACTGCAGACCGTCCCGTCCCTACCTCGCTCGCATTCAGCGCGGGGAGAATCTGGTTCACCTATACGCAGGGCGACAGCGGTGGGCTCGGCTCTCTCGATCCTGCAGATCCGGCCGCGCCGGCCGCCCGCACAGAACTGGGTCAGGGGTACGCCGTGCAGTCGAGCCCGAAAGCGCCGGGCACCCTGGCGGCGTCCTTCAAGGTGGCCGGTCAGCCGGAGCTCGACGTCGTCGATGTCACCACTGGCACGCCCCGGATCACGGCGCATGCCCCCGGCGTCTGGTCGTCACGCCTCGTGATCACGCCCGACGGCCAGGGTGTGGCCACTGAGGTCAACGGCGTCCTGCGGCTCTCTGACCTCTCGTGGGATACCGATTACAGCTCCTTCCCCCGGGGTTGGTCGCTGGGTAGCTTCGCATTCGCTCCCGATGGGACCATGGCCATGGAGGGCTGGGACGGCACGGGTAGTTTGGTTCACGAGAGTGTCGTGACCGAACAGCCCCAAGGCACGCAGAGGCTGCGGACCTACAGTTTCCCGGACTTCCAGTCCACCGGAATCACGGTGCAGGACATTGCATGGACTCCCGACGGTTCCCGGCTGTTGTCGGTAATCGACACCATGGGCACACTGCGGCTGCACGAGCTACTGCGGCCGCGAGCAGCCCAAACCTCGATGGGCATGACATACCCCAACTTGATCCTCAACACGGGAACTGCCCTCCCCGAGAGCGGCGAGGTGAGCAGCGCACTCCCCTTCTCGGCTGGCGCCGTGGTCCACATCAGCCGCGCGGACGCGGCACATCCCAGCGGTGTCGTGCTTCCCGACGCACCCCTCACATCCGACGGCCGCTTCGCTTTCCAGGACACGCCGCCCGGTACAGGGACGTACACATATCACGTGCGATATTCCGGCGACGCTGACCACCTGCCGTCGGACACCACCGCGACGATACGCGTGGCCAAGGTGCTCAGCGTCGGCACCGACGCCAGCAGCTACGCCTACGGCGCCACCGCGAAGGTCACTGCGCACCTGAGCGTGGGCTTCACGGGTGGCAAGGTCTCCCTTTTCGCTCAGCCTGCTGGCGCCACTAATCAGCTGCTGAAATCGGGCACCGTGGATTCTTCCGGCAACCTCGCCGTGAGCTACAAGGCCACCAAAGGCACGACCTTCACCGCGGTGTTTGCCAGCAGCTACGACTACTTCGCCACCACCGTCGCCAAATCTGTGGGCGTCCACGCATCGGTTCATGGTTCGCTGAGCGGCTACTACACGACCGCGCTTTACGGGAGCACCTCCTATCGGGTCTACCACCACACCGCGAAGCAGAAGTACACGGTGACCGTCGCCCCCGCCAAGCCGGGAGCATGCGTGCGGCTGCTCGTGCAGCACTACTACTCCGAATCCTGGCATACCTCGAAGGACCTGAGCTGCGTTCGCCTGAGTGCGACCAGCAGCTTGACCTACTCGTTCTCCTACACTGGGCCGGTCGGTGACCGGTTCCGTGTCAGGGCGGAGTCCAATCCGCAGGGCACCGATACAGCCAATTTGCCCACGTGGAGCAGCTGGGGATACTTCATGATTCGCACCTAGCTTCGATCTTGCACGACGGTCCGCCGACGGAGTCGGTGGACCGTTTCGCCTTCTGTGGCTGATGGCGAGCATGCCGGGGGTCCGATTGTCGCGTCGGGTGGGCGCCGGGTTCCACTGTTCCGGGCGGGGTGGTGCTGCTCGCACGGCCGGGAAAGCTGCCGGTCAGCCGGGGTTCGGCAGGAGAGTGAGCCGTTTGAGGGCGACATGACTTCGACCCCACCGATTCACTCCACTACGCGTTCAGGGCTGCCGTCCACGCCAAGAACCAAGCTGGGTAAAGCCGCCGCGGGCGACACCGCGCAGCAGCCACACTCTTCCAAACTGCGGCCAGACGCCGGCGTACGGCGCCACGTGGGTCAGCGCGGTTCTGACCCTCTCCCTGCCGCGCTCGCCTCTTTACGGGCGCGCACGGCCGCCGGCATCGCCGTGGCCAGCCTGATCGTCGCCGAGGTACTTGGCGCCCACGCCATCGCCGTCTCTGGACCATGAAGGACTACCAGCACGTGGCGCGAATGGTGAGCCCGCCGTACAGCAGCGAAGTACAGCAACCCCACCAACCGGCGGCGCCCAGCACCAACCCTCCTAGCCCTTCCGGCAGCCTGTATGACCTTCGATGGCCGATCTCTGTAGAGCTACGGATCAGAAGGTGCTTGTGCCCCATCCGTGCCCGAACGTGCGGGGAACCACGGTCACGAGCGGGCAGCACACAGCGGAACGGCCCCTGACCGTCTTGCCTGGTCAGGGGCCGTTCACCTGCGCGGTGGGTGTGGGATTTGAACCCACGGTGACTCGCGACACGTTTTCAAGATCATTATCAATCGGATGGACGCTAGAGCGACTGGCCGGACGGCAGCCTCACTGATTCCCAATGATCCACGATCCGCGCTGCCTCCTGGTCGAAGTCAGGGTTCGTGGGCTTCCGGAGTCCATCCACGGGCGCAACCAGATGGCACCTTCGCCCGCCCCTCAGGCTGACTCGGATCTGCCGGCGGGGCTTGAAGCCTGCCAGCTGCACCACCGCTACATCGTCGACCTTCTCCCATGGGATCGTTCGCCTCAACCCGGGCCAGCGCTGGCCGATCCCCTCCGGTCCGACCGTCGTTGACGCACACGAGCCCCACAGCACAATCAGGCCCCACACGACAAGGGCGACACCCAAACCATGGAGTGCGACCCCGACAGTCTTCAGCAACCCTCCCGACGCCCAGATGACGGCAGCAGAGACCGCCCAGCAGTACAGGGCATAGAGCAAGGCAATGACACGGCGACGCGTCGGCATCTTGATCGTTATCGGGGGCACGAGCAGATCCTAGACACGCCCCTCATCTGGCGGAACCCGCCATCTCGACCAGACCGGGAGACCTCAGCCGCCACAGCGCCCATAGTTCACGAAGAAGTCGTGCCAGACGCATGCCAGATCCTACGGGGAACCACGGGGAACACCGGGGAATCACAGAGCCGCCCACCCGGCGCCGATACCCTTCCACCACAGGTCAACTCCGCAGCGAGCCCTAGACGAGTAAGTCTGAAGGGGCCGGGTGTATGAAGCGAGGGTCTCGTTGGTCCGTTTGTGACGACAGACCTCGAAACCCTCGCGACCGCACTGTACGTGAAGATCGATGACTCTCTGGCGGGAT